>JAAYFR010000117.1 GCA_012728155.1 Bacteroidales bacterium
CTATCTCTTCCTTGGTTTTTTTCACTTCCACCCGCAGCGCAGATTCTTTGTTCTGCAGCGTGGGAAGTGCCCGTTCACGGATGGAGAGCTGTTTCTCTAACTGCTGGCGTGATGTTTTGTTATATTGAAATCGAATAGCCATTATTGTTGCCAGTAGGTATCAATCAATTCCTGTTTCATATTCACCTCGGCCGGTTTGAAGTGCTGTGACAACAATTTCCATGTATTGTCCAACATCTCGGTGGTATCGAGGTTCACATCAATCGCAAGTATCTTTTCGGAGTAGTCTTTGGCGAACGAGAGCGCCCTGCTGTCGTAATCGGTCAGGTCGAATCCGTTCTCCATCTTCGTCTTTGCGTTGGCGGCGTCTGCATAGAGACGCACGGCGGCATTCATCACCTGGGGGTGGTCTTCCCGTGTCTTCTTGCCCTGTACCAACTGCTTCAGGCGGGAGAGCGAGCGGAACGGGTCCACCACTACTTTACCCACATCGCTGTCGCGGCGCAGGAAGAGCTGTCCTTCGGTGATATATCCGGTGTTGTCGGGTACGGCGTGGGTGATATCGCCTCCGGAGAGGGTGGTCACCGCTACAATGGTGATGGAGCCGCCGGAGGGGAACTGGGCCGCTTTCTCGTATATCTTGGCGAGATCGGAATAGAGCGATCCCGGCATCGAGTCTTTCGACGGGATCTGGTCCATACGGTTCGACACGATAGAGAGCGCATCGGCGTAGGAGGTCATGTCGGTCAGCAGTACCAACACTTTCTCGTTCTTGTCCACTGCGAAATATTCGGCTGCCGTCAATGCCATGTCGGGTATCAGCAGACGCTCCACCGCCGGGTCTTCGGTGGTATTCATAAAGCTGATGATGCGGTCTAACGCTCCGGCGTTGCTGAAGACGTTCTTGAAATAGAGATAGTCGTCGTTGGTCATCCCCATACCCCCCAGGATGATCTTGTCGGTCTGTGCGCGGAGTGCCACGGTAGCCATCACCTGGTTGAACGGCTGGTCGGGGTCGGCAAAGAAAGGGATCTTCTGTCCCGATACCAGCGTATTGTTCAGGTCGATTCCCGAGATGCCGGTAGCGATCAGTTCCGACGGTTGTTTGCGCCGTACCGGGTTTACCGAGGGGCCTCCGATGGGGCGTTCTTCTCCTTCGGGCAGGGGTCCCCCGTCGATCGGGTCACCATAGGCGTTCAAGAAACGTCCCGCCAATTGTTCACTCACCTTCAGTGAGGGGGATTTCCCCATAAAAATCACTTCGGCATTGGTTGGAATCCCTTCGGTACCTTCAAAGATCTGGAGGGTCACCTCGTCGCCGATAATTTTCACCACTTGTGCCAGACGGCCTTCCACGGTAGCCAACTCATCATAACCTACATGGGTGGCCTTTACCGAACAGGTCGCCTTGGTGATTTGGGTGATTTTTGTATATATCTTTTGAAATGCTTTTGCCATAGAAATTGATTTGTTGATTTGTTGGTTTACTGATTTCGGTTTCCCGATCGATCGGGAGAGGTTATCGGAATCATCGAGTCATCACATTGATTTAGTGGAGATCAATTCGTCCAACTGTTTCCGGTACTCATTGAACCTGTCAGATTGAAATTCGGAGTAGTTCATCTGTCTTCCGATATTGATCAGCTCCTTGAAGAAATCGGCCACCTTGTTGAAGTTGTCGAATTCGAAATCGGTACGGCAAATATCGGTCACCAGATCCAGGATATATTTCTGGCGCTCGATGGGGGTCACCGCATCGATATCGTCGAAGGCATCCTGTTGCAATACGATAAAATCAATCAGCTCCGATTTCCAGAAGGTGATGTGGTATTCGGTAGGTACTCCGTCATCTCCCAGTATATTGATCTGTTCGGCGATCTCTTTCCCACGCAACAGGCGGGTTTTGGCTTCGTTCACCTTCTTTGTCCAGTCGGCTGAGATCTGTTCTGAGATATACTCTTCAAATTCGGGATATTCGATATATTTGGAATAGGAGTCGATGGGGTTGATGGCCGGATAGCGCTTCTTGTCCGCGCGATCCTGCTCCAACGCATAGAAACAGCGGGCCACCTTCTTGGTATTTTCGGTCACCGGCTCCTTGAGGTTGCCACCGGCAGGTGATACCGTACCGATAAAGGTGATGGAGCCCTCCTCGCCATTGTGCAGGACCACATGTCCCGCGCGGCCGTAGAAGTTGGAGATGATGGCCGAGAGGTCCATCGGGAAGGCGTCGGGACCGGGGAGCTCTTCGAGGCGGTTGCTCATCTCACGGAGCGCCTGTGCCCATCGGGAGGTGGAGTCGGCCATCAGCAGCACTTTCAATCCCATGGAGCGATAATACTCGCCGATGGTCATGGCGGTATAGACCGATGCTTCGCGGGCGGCTACCGGCATGTTGGAGGTGTTGGCTACGATGATGGTACGTTCCATCAGCTTGCGCCCTGTATGGGGGTCGACCAGCTCGGGGAATTCGGTGAAGATCTCCACCACCTCGTTGGCACGCTCACCGCAAGCCGCGATGATCACGATATCGGCTTCTGCCTGCTTGGAGATGGCATGTTGCAATACCGTCTTGCCGGTACCGAACGCCCCCGGAATAAATCCTGTTCCTCCTTCCACGATGGGGTTGAGGGTATCGATGGAGCGAACCCCCGTTTCCAACAGCTTGAAGGGACGTGGTTTCTCCTTGTAGGCGGTTAGTGGCACCTTTACCGGCCAGCGCTGGATCATATTCAGCCCGGTTTCCTCTCCGTTGCTATCCTCCACCACGGCGATGGTTTTATAGATATTGTAATCGCCCTCTTCGATGATGCTTTTTAACCTATATTCTCCCTTCATGGTGAAAGGCAGCATGATCTTGTGGGGTTGAAAGTTCTCATCTACCTCTCCCAGCCACGATCCGGCGGTCACTGTGTCACCCGGTTGGGCAATCGGCTTGAAATGCCATAACTTCTCCTCATCGAGTGGGAAGGTGTAATCACCCCGTTTCAGAAAGATGCCCTCCATCTTGTCGAGGTCGTTCTCTAACCCGTCGAGGTTACGTTGCAGCAGTCCCGGTCCCAATACCACTTCGAGCATGTGCCCCTGGAACTCCACCTCTGTGCCGACGGTCAATCCGCGGGTGCTTTCGAATACCTGTACATAGACGTTGTTGCCGATCACCTTGATCACCTCCGACATCAGACGGGTGCCGTCGAGATTGATATAGGCGATCTCATTTTGGGTTACCGCTCCGTCTACCTCCACAATAACGAGATTGGAAATAATCCCTTTCACTGTTCCTTTTGTTCGCATATATGATTTAATTTCATTTAGTCGTTTTGAATCGCCTTCGCTCCTCAATTTTCAATTTTCACAACGGCAAAATCCAAAAAAAGTTTGCTTTCTGCTCATCTTGTTTCACGAAAACGTTGTTTCTCCTTTTATACATCTTCCGGTTTCTGGATTTCGTTTTTCAGTTGGGTGATCAGTTCCCGGAAAACGCGCTCTCCCTCTTCGGCGTTGAGTCCTACCCACCGCTCCAATATTCTGAGTTTACAGAGATAGGCAAAGATATATTCGATATTGAAATAGTCGAACAGGGTATTGTTTTCGAGCCACTCCCACCGGAATTTGTCGATCTTTCGCTCCCGCTCGTAGATGTAGGTTTCTTAGGCAATACGCAGGAGATCATCCCAATAATCGAGTTCACGGCTGATTCCGAAATCACGTGTATTGGCATTTTCCCTGATCAGATTGGCGATCTCGTTGCTGCCGACTATCACCTGGCCGACATCCATCCCATATTTCCTTGCGAAGAGGGCGGAGAAGATATTGCCGATATTGAGGTTCATCTCGAACCAGCCGGCGATCAGGCTGTTCCTTACCCCCATCCCGTAGTCCGCATAGAGGGAGCTGATAAGATCCTCCAACGTTTTCAGCTGCCCGGGAATTGTTTCATCGAGTGATGCCCTGACTGCCTTTTCGAAATAGGGTGGTACCTGTCTGTGCTCAATGGTGTCTCCCTCCTTCACCTGCCGGATCACCTCCTCTATCTCGGCATGCGAGAGTATGCCCCGGCTCCCCATTTCGCTCTCTCTCTTCTCCAACAGCCGGAATAGGTTGTCGTTGTCGTAAGAGAGAAAATAGGTTTCTAAGAGTTGCTGATCTTCCGGTGCAATGGCTTCGTTGAGCATCTCCCTGAACTCCTCTACGGAGAAGGGGAGTTTCATGCTGTCGAAAGAGAAATCGGGTAACCCGGATATAAAATAGTAATATTGATTCTTGAAAATCATAGGCAAAACCAATCCCGAAGATGAGACCGGTGAGAATTATCAGTTTCTAAAAAAGAAGTTGTTGGATTTGGGGGCGTAAAAACTCTTTGAAGTAGTTGACAAATTCCTCTTCGCCAAATTTTATCTTGTAGGAGCCATCTTCGGGGGAGAGGATGAATCCGGTCTTGATGCCATTCACCGATTCGATCTTCAATCCTTTGTCGAGTAACCCCTTCGCTTGTGAAGCGATAAAGGATTTGAGTGCCTCCGGATTTTCCACGCCGACAGTCAGTGTGTCGTTTTTCGACCAGTTTTGGACCAGCTCCAGATTCAACTGCTGCATAAATGATCTCTCCTCAACCGCTGCTTTTACCTGAGTGGTAGATAACTTGTCCGTCACCAGGTTGATGATTTCCGTTTTTAACGCTTCAGACGATTGGACGGCATACAGTTTGAGTTCCGCCTCGCTGTTTTTTTTCAGCTCCGCACTCTCCTTTTGAGCGGAAGAGAGCATCTCTTCGGCTTTGGCGCGTGCTGCATCCACTATCTGCTTCTCTTGCGCCCGTGCTTCTGCAATAATTCTTTCGGCCTCTTCTTTGCCCTTTTCCACGCCTTCCGCGTAAAGTTTTGAAGTAAGTTCCTGAATCTTATCCATATATTAGTTTGTAATAAGGGTTCATTGAGATTGATAAAAACCACTATAGGGTGTTGATTGTCAATCTTTTTATCAAAATAAAATTTGTAAGCTTACAAATTTACAAAAAAGAATGGTTAATTGAGTCCTTATTATTTTAAAAAACCCACAATATTGGAATAATAACAGATTTTTACCTTGTTTCATACGACACCTTTGAAAATTGAAAAATTGTGGGGATCATTTCTTTGTTTTGAGAGATATGTTCCGTTAAATTTCATGAATATCCTCTTTTACACTAATTTTGTGGCGATGGACAAAAGAATTTTCAGGCTTGCCCTTCCCAATATCATCACCAATATCACTGTTCCCTTGCTGGGGATGATTGATATAGCCATTGCCGGCCATCTTGGTTCGGTTGTATATATCGGCGCCATTGCGCTTGGAGCCAACATCTTTAATATGATCTACTGGAATTTTGGTTTTCTGCGGATGAGTTCCAGTGGTTTTACCTCGCAAGCGTTGGGTGCCCGGAATTTCCCCGAGGTGATGAATGCCTTTATCCGTTCGCTGGCGATTGGAGTGGGTGCGGGGTTGCTGATCATACTGTTGCAGTATCCGATCGGGAAGTTGGCTTCCGGCCTGATACAGTCCGGCCCGGAATCGATAGAGTATGCGATGACCTATTTTCGGATTGTGGTATGGGGAGCGCCGGCGGTGTTGGGGATGTATGCCTTCAAGGGATGGTTTATTGGGATGCAGAATGCAAGAATCCCGATGATCGTCGCCATTACTAATAATTTGCTGAATATTGGCTTGAGCCTGCTTTTTGTCTTTGGCTTCGGCATGAAGATTGAGGGGATTGCGCTGGGAACTACACTTTCACAACTGATTTCGTTGATGGTGGCAGCCGGTTTCTGGTGGAGATATTATCGCCGTTTGCGGAAGTATGTCCGTAAGGAGAGCATCTGGGATAGGTCGGCAATACGGGAATATTTTAGGGTGAACAGTGATATTTTTGTCCGCACCTTCCTATTGACACTGGTGACCACTTTCTTTACTTTCGCATCCTCGGGAATGGGAGAGAGCATATTGGCCGTGAATGCCTTGTTGATGCAGTTCTTCATGCTCTTTTCCTATTTTATGGATGGCTTTGCCTATGCGGGTGAAGCATTGACCGGCCGGTTT
Source organism: Bacteroidales bacterium (assembly GCA_012728155.1). Classification (GTDB taxonomy): domain Bacteria; phylum Bacteroidota; class Bacteroidia; order Bacteroidales; family Dysgonomonadaceae; genus Proteiniphilum. Next base: position 6,076 of record JAAYFR010000117.1, read on the forward strand.
TATGGGGCAAAGAACCGGGAATACCTCCAATGGATGATCCGCAGGATCTTTTTCTGGGGATTGATGGTGAGCCTTGCCGCGGTAGTGGTCTATATGCTTTTTCCGGATCCGATATTGCATATCATGACCAACGATCTTGCTATTATTGCACAGACCAAAGAGTTTATGTTTTGGACAGTGTTGATCCCTTTGGCCGGATTTGCCGCATTCTTGTGGGATGGTATCTTTATCGGCGCCACCGCCTCCGCCGAGATGCGCAACGCGATGATCCTTTCGGCTGCCGTCTTTTTCATCTGTTATTTTATCATGACGCCATTATGGGGAAACAACGGTCTCTGGCTGGCGTTTATCCTCTACCTTTTTGTACGTGGCGCTGCGCAGACACTGTGGGCAAAGAAAGCACTCCGTTAAACTCAATCCCCAAAGTCAAGGATAAAAAATATTGTGGATATCTGTTGCTACTTTCATAGATAAATTGTATTTTTACCATTATTATCTATGGAAAATGTGTAAAAAATCACACTTTCCATATTAAAAATGTGATAATTATGAAAATTCGCAGAGATATTATTGATTATCTATATCGATGGAAAGAGAGTGGTGACCGTAAGCCCATTCTTTTAAGAGGAGCACGGCAGACAGGTAAGACCTGGATTATGAGAGAGTTTGGGAAAGAATACTTTGACTATACTGCGGAGTTTAATTTTGATAAGGTAGAGGAATTGAATAATATCTTTGAGAAGACCAAGGATATAAAAAGGATATTAAAAGAGTTGGCTTTATTTATCGAGGTACCGCTTGAACCTGGAAAAACGTTGATCATATTGGATGAGATTCAAATGAGCGAAGGTGCATTGAATAGCCTTAAATATTTTTGCGAGGATGCTCCGGAGTACCATGTGATCGCTGCAGGTTCACTATTAGGAGTTGCAATTCGCAAAAAAAAGATGTCAGTTCCGGTGGGAAAAGTAGAGCCTTTGAAAATGTATCCGGTCACCTTTAAGGAATTCTTGCGGATTTCAGATGAAAAAAGCTATGACTACATCAATGCAATGAGTAAAGTGGAAGTGTTGCCGGAAATTATTCTAAATAGGTTGAAGCTTGAGTATAAACGTTACCTTATTTGCGGAGGTATGCCGGAGGCTGTGACAACATTGTTGGCAAACAGAGGAATTCAGGCTGTAGAAGATACGTTGCAGGGTATTCTGGATTTATATACACTTGATTTCTCCAAATATGTCTCTGCATCCGAGATCCCACGTATTAATGCTCTTTGGAACTCTTTGCCATCTCAATTGGCCAAAGAAAATCGCAAGTTTGTTTATCGGGTAGTCAAGTCGGGTGCACGGGCTCGCGAATATGAAGATGCTTTGCTTTGGCTTGAAGAAGCTGGTCTTATATACCGTGTTTTCAATATTTCTAAACCGGGACTTCCGTTGAGAGCTTATCAGGATATATCTGCTTTTAAGGTGTATGCTTGCGACTGTGGCCTGTTAAGGCGTCTGGCGAAATTATCCCCTGAAGTTATTCTTTCTGATAGTTCCGGCTATACTGAATTTAAGGGAGCACTAATGGAAAATGCTGTTTTGCAATCTTTTGTAAATCAGTTTGATGGAATACCATCCTATTGGAGTTCAGGGAACATGGCAGAGATAGATTTTATATTACAGTTGGGGGTGGATATTATTCCGGTAGAAATAAAATCGGATATGCGTGTCAGTGGTAAAAGTCTTTCTGTCTACACGAATAAGTATAATCCCTCCTATAGAATCCGTTTTTCCATGAATAATCTCAAGGAGAACGGAGGTCTGTTGAGTTGTCCTATTCCATTAGTTGATTGGTTGTTGAAGATTATGAATGTTTGGAAATAAACAGATCGAAGCTGCGGCTCCTATTGCTATCAATTAGAAATGCCACTCATAAAACATCTATTCATCATTATTTGAAAGAAAAGGGTGGAATTCAAATTCTTTTATGATTATTTAACCTGATTATTTTTACGAAATATTTTGTTTGTTACGATAAAGTCGTAGATTTGCATTATTATAGATAAAAGAAATATGGAACGTTTAACTCACCAGGAAGAAAATGTAATGTTGCATGTGTGGCAACTCAATGAATGTGCTATTAAGGATGTAGTAGACAGGATGGAAGATCCGAAACCGCCGTATACCACGGTGGCATCTATCTTTAAGAATCTTGAGAATAAAGGATATCTTGTAAAGAGACGATTTGGGAATGTGAAGGTATTTAAGCCCATGATATCGGAATCGGCCTATAAGAGGCATTTTTTATCGGGGGTGGTGCAAAGTTACTTTGACAACTCTTACAAAGAGTTGGTCTCATTCTTTGCCAAAGAGCAGAAAATTACCGCAGATGAACTTGAGGAAATTATCCGCCTGATAGAGAAGAAACGTCAATAAACAGTTGTTTCACGCTAACTTGTACAAACCATGCACCCATTTTTTATATACCTGATACAAGTAAATATTGCGCTGGCTTTGTTTTATCTCTTATACGCCATTGTGTTGAGAGGAGATACTTTTTTGCGGTTGAGGCGTATTTATTTCTTGTCGGTGATTATTTTCTCTCTCTTTTATCCTTTCTTTACCATGCCCTTTCTGAGCGATATATGGATTTCGCGGCCTTCCGGTCTCGAGGGAGCAGCTGCCACGATTATAATGGGAGGATCCGGCAGGGCGATGGTGTCGGAGGGAGGGGTATCTATGCCTATGGCGGTCTCTTGGGAAAAAATTCTTTCCCTGTCTTATATAACCATCACCCTTGGAGTTATATTGCGGTTTATATTTCAACTACTCTCTATCTATGGTATATGGCTAAAAAGTGAAAAACAGATTATTGCCGGGAATCCCATCTACCGGCTGAAAGATGATATTACTCCTTTTTCTTTCTTCAATTTGATATTTATCCATACCGGCAAGCATTCAGAAACCGAATTGTTCCAGATTTTGCTGCATGAACAAACGCATGTGCGACAGTGGCATTCCATTGATATCATGCTCATGGAGTTGGTATGCCTATTCTCCTGGTGGAATCCGTTTGTTTGGCTGATGAAGCGGGAAATGGCGATGAATCTGGAATACTTGGCGGATAGCTGTGTACTGCGTGAAGGTGTCGATAGCCGGGAATACCAGTACCATCTTTTACGATTGACTTATCATGAAACTGCAGTTCAGATAGTAAATAACTTTAATGTATCACAATTAAAACAACGAATTATGATGATGAATAAAACAAAATCGCCACCATTAAAACTGGCAAAATACCTGTTGATATTTCCTTTGGCTTTTTTATTGGTTTTTGCCAATAGTTGTGCAAACCGGGATAAGAAAAGCGGGGGAGATGAAGCTGCGGAAATGACAGCACCGGGCTCTACGGAGATGCCCGGTATCATTCCTGAAGAGCCTGATACCCCCATTGTGGATAACAGTGAAATATTTGTGGTTGTAGAGGAACAACCTACATTTCCCGGCGGGAATGCAGCCATGATGAGGTTTTTATCTGATAATATCAAGTATCCGGTAGTAGCACAGGATAATGGTATTCAGGGACGGGTGATCGTTAATTTCGTGGTGGAAAAAGATGGACGATTAAGCGATTTTAATGTTGTGAGGAGTATTGACCCTTTATTAGATGCTGAAGCATTAAGGGTATTGGAAAGTATGCCGAACTGGACTCCCGGCAAACAGAGGGGAGAAGCGGTGAGAGTGCGTTTTACTCTGCCGGTTGTATTCAAGATTCAGAGTTGATTCTATCTTCTTATGAATCAATTTTAAGATGGGCAGGGAAAATCTCAATTGAATATATCGTCGATACCTTCACTATCGATTACCGGATCGGTATTGCGATAGAAATCGGGTGAATATCGTTGCATATCGTGGCAAGGATCAAAATCGGCCGGAATATCAAAAACGCCATTATCGGTATAGTTTATTTTACTGTCGGCGTATATTTTCTGATAAAAGAGGCCGTGAATGGGCAGCGCCATACTGGCACCCTGCCCATAGGTCATCTGGTCGAAATGGATGGTAGGCTCGTCTCCTCCCACCCAGCAGCCTGCTACCAAGGTGGGTGTAAACGACATGAACCAGCCGTCGGAGTTATTGTTGGTTGTACCTGTTTTCCCTCCCATTTGGCTTTTCAGGTTATAGAGGCGCCGTAAACGGCCACCCGTTCCGCCATCTATGAC
>JAAYFR010000118.1 GCA_012728155.1 Bacteroidales bacterium
GAGCAAGCCAACGAATTTGCAGATAAAGTAAGAGCCAATGTCAAAACCGCTATTTACAAAGGGAAAAGCGAAGTGCAGGATTTAAAGGAGGATATTGATGATATTGCCGAAATAGCAAAGAAAGAGTTGGCAAATCAATAATATCTTATTCTCTAACCGAACAACGATGGAGGAGAAAAAAGTAACCACGCTATTCGAAGAAATGCGTGATGATATTTCGAAATTCATTTCCAGTTCACTCGAACTGGGAAAATTGGAGGTATATGAGAAAGTGAGTCTCGGTTCTGCAGCAATCAGTTTTGGCTTGATTGTCGCAGGGATCACACTGATGGCAGTTTTTTTTGCACTCTTAGCAGCTGCCCTCTACTTGGGTGAATTGTTTGAGAGTGCTTGGGCTGGTTTCGGCATTGTATCCGCATTTTCCATTTTGGTTCTATTGATTATGCTCCTTTTGAAAAAGAGGTTCAGAAAAAAAGTGACCAATGGAGTGATACGCTTTCTGATGAGGCAAGATGACAAAGATGATAAAAAGAGTGTCAAATGAGTAGTTATAGATTAACCCCATTAGAGGAGCTCCGGCTCGAGAAGAGACGGTTACGTGAAGAACGTGGCATTGCAGGTCAACGGCTCTCTTATCAACTACAGTACTTAAACGATAATTGGGGGATAATGCTCACTAAGGGTATAACATCCTCCATGAAGTCAAAACTCACTGCGACAGTAGATAATTTATCAAGTGGATCCTCCTATTCCGTTACTCCTTTCGTAGCAAAAAGGAGCAATCCTTGGTTGAATCTTGTCATGTCGAATCTCCCACTTATAGGGTCCCTTTCCTGGAAGGTAGCCAAGCCCGCACTTATAGCCTTCACAATTCGGAAAATTCCCACCATGCTGTTCGGGAAAAAAAAGAAAAAAATTAAATAGTGGATCTGTGGACGGTACTTACACCGTCCACTTTTGCTATCTTAGCACAGAGTTGGTTCACCTCTTCGGCACTATGGACATGTATGTTGAACACTCCTTCGAAAATTCCGTCATTCGAAGAAACATTCACGCTCTGAATATTCACCACCACATCTTCGGATAGTTTTGACAATATCTTCCCCAATATTCCCACCCGGTCTATTCCCGTAAAAACAATGGATGCCAAAAAAGAATATTGCTTGTAATCATTCCATTTCACCGCAATGATTCGATCTCCAAAATTGGATTTCAGTTTCAGACCATTCTGACAGGAGCGTTTATGCACCTCCACCTCTTCTCTCTCCGTTACATATCCAAATACTTCGTCCCCCGGAAGCGGGCTACAACAGGAAGAGACGATAAAATTCTTACGGAAATTAGTTTCTGTAAGTTGAAAAACAGCTTTTCGGTCAATCTTTTCTTTCTCTCCTGTCAACTCCTCTCCTCTGACAGATGCTGTCGGATTCTTTTGACCATTCGGCAGGTTATTCGGATCAGCAGGCGGCGTTTTTTTAATTGCATTCATCGCTTGCTTCACATAGCGCACAAAAAGGTTGTCCTGTTTCTCAGGCTCAATTTTCATCTTAAAGAAAGCCGCCACATTGGCAGGAAGCGACACTTCGTTGTTGCCAATCATATAATAGAGATCATCCCTATTCTCCGCTTTATATATATGATGGAGTTTATTGAAGATGGCTTGATCGATAGTTTCATCTCCGAAAAGCTCTCCCAACATTTTCTCTCCCTTCTCTATAATGTGTCGACGTTGCCTGCGCAATGACGCTTCAATTTTGGTGCGGGCTTTGGCTGTGGTTACAAAATGGAGCCATTCCGGTTGGGGATTGACCGATTGGGAAGTAAGGATCTCCACCTGGTCTCCACTGCTCAGTTTCTGACTGAGTGGCACCAATCTATGATTTACCTTAGCACCCAAACAATGATCTCCTACCCTGGTATGGATGGTATAGGCAAAGTCGAGTGCCGTTGCACCTTGAGGCAGAGTCTTTATCTCACCCTTAGGGGTAAAGACAAAAATTTCTGATGAAAAAAGGTTCATTTTCACCGTATCCAGAAAATCAATCGCATTGGGATTAGGATTTGCCAACACCTCTTGAATCGTCTTCAACCACTTGTCCAGCTCATTATCCTCTTCAATCCTGTTTTCCTTATACTTCCAATGGGCAGCAAACCCTTTCTCTGCAATATCATCCATCCGGCGGCTACGAATCTGTATCTCAATCCACTTCCCGTCGGGTCCCATTACCGTGAGATGGAGCGCCTGATAACCGTTGGCCTTGGGATGGCTCACCCAGTCGCGGATTCGGTCGGGGCGAAGCTTGTAAATATCAGTGATGGCGGAATATATATCCCAGCACTGTTTTTTTTCATCCATTCCAGGATGCACTTCAAAAATAATGCGTACAGCGAACAGGTCGTACACCTCCGAGAAATCAATCCCTTTGGTCTGCATCTTATTCCAGATGGAGTAGACCGACTTCACCCGCGCCCGCATCTCATACTCCATATTCATTTTATCGAGTGTCTTCACCACAGGAATGGCAAAGTTCTCATAAATCTTATTCCGCTCAGGGGCGGTCTCTTTAATCTTTTGCGTCAGGTCGACATAAATCTCGGGATGTTCATATTTAAAGCAGAGTTCCTCCAGTTCGGTCTTGATAGCAAAAAGCCCCAGTCGATGTGCCAACGGGGCATAGATATACAA
>JAAYFR010000119.1 GCA_012728155.1 Bacteroidales bacterium
ATTCTGATACAGATAGGGTAAGCTCTTTGATCAATGCATGCAATATCGATTGTAGGAATATCTATGCTTTTGCCATGGACGAATATGCCGATGAGAACGGGAATATTGCTCCTGAAAGCTGGGAGTTCAGTTTTACCAATGCCATGATGAGATATTTCTATTACGAAATAGATAAAAAACTGAGGCCACCCAAGGATCATTTCGTCGGATTCACCAACGAAAATTTAAAAGAGTATGGGAAGATGATTGATGACCTCGGAGGAGCAGATATATGCTACAGCGGTCCGGGATGGACAGGTCATCTGGCTTTTATAGAACCTGACGCTCCTGAATTCCAGGGTACACTCGAAGAGTGGAAAAATATGAGCGCCCGGATAGTAACGTTAAGCCCTTTTACCCTTGCGCAAAATTCGTTGCATGGATGTGCATGCTATTACCGTACATGGTACCTCCACCGCCTGACAACGCTTTATCTCCCGCCTTGTATTGCATGGTCCGATCACGCCGTTAGTGCCCGAATCGATCCTGCAAACATTGGCCACAGACGTGTATGTTTCTGAGACTATCGCTCAAAATATTGAAGTGGATTGGTCAAAAGGGTATTAGAATGAATTGCTGACTGCTCATAGTTATCGGAGTGGACTCTTATATGGTATTTACAAATTTTCAAATGAGGATTTAAAATCTACATCTTATCAAACAATTCATTTTCTCCTTATCAATTTTTTTTGTAGCGGATCAATTTGATCTTATTTGGCATATCAGCCGGTTCATATTGCGCAAAATAACAGTTGTAATTCGGTATATTTCACCTTAAAAAGCGTAATAATCATTTACTTTGGTATTTAATTGAAGGCATTGATAAAATATTAGTGTCATGTGTGCTTTATGCCATTAAAATGATAGAGTTATGCTATGTGACAGTCTCAAAGCCGGTGCCGCAACGATGAATATTACTCCCCAAAAATCTCATTTTCTTCACGGTTATCCCTTTGTGGAGAGGATGAGCAGAGGGACGCATGATCCCCTGTCAAGTTCCGCTTTGTATCTGACCGACGGGAATGAGGAGCTCTTATTTATATCCAACGATATTATTTATGTCGATAAAAATATAGTTTACCGGATCAGGCAGGCGATCTTCAAGGAGAAAGGTATTCCGCCTTCCCATATCATGATTGCCGCCACCCACACCCATTCCGTTCCGGTTACGGTGGAGTGTCTCATCAGTGAGAGCGATCCGGTTGTGCCTAAGGTGGACCTGGATTATCTGAAACAGATGGAGGCACAAACGGTAAAAGCTCCGGCAGGACCTGTTAGGGAAGGGCTGCCCCGTCATCTATTTTACCGGAGCGGCAGGCGACCAGAGCCCGCGTCATGTCACCCGGGAAAATACGTTTGAGGAGGCCCGCCGAATTGGATCGATTGTGGCAGACGCTCTCTTGTCGCAACTGACGGAGGAGGTTACATACTCGTCGCAGCCGACAATCGGCGCTTTACATACCCATATTGATTTGGTGAAGCGTGAATTTCCGGCGGTAGGGTGGGCCGAACAGCACAGGGAGAGGGTGAAAGGGCGATTTGAAAGTTTAAAAAGTGCAGCAGCAGATCCGAGAGAGATTCGTACGGCGGAAGTGGATTGGTTTGGGGCGGAGGAGCTCTTGTTTCTTGCCAAAAAGGCCCAATCCGGCTTATTGGATGAGGCGTATGAGCGTTGTCTGCCGGCAGAGATACAGGTGATCAGGATTGGCGACAGCTACTTTGTTGCCTGGCCGGGAGAAATTTTTGTGGAATATGCGCTTCGGCTGAAGAAATTGCGTAAGAATACGGCACTCATTACCTATGCCAATGGAGAACTGCAGGGGTATATCACCACGAAGGAGGCGATGGATAAAGGTTTCTACGAAGCGGGAAACTCTTTTTTCGACTACCGGTCGGGGGAGATATTGATAAAAGAGACGATAAAGCTAATTGCACAACTGGATAGATGAGATTTTTTCTGGGTATAGATCTGGGTACAAGTTTCTTCAAGGCGGGTATATTTGATGAGACCGGGAAGCTGCATGGATTGGGGATTCCACCCGGCCGGCATTCCCTGTTCGGGGAATATCAGCGAATCTACCGGTACGGTGTTGGCCTGCGTGAATTGCCAAACCGAATACACACCCCGGAGCGGGGTAAATATTGCGCAGGGGTTGGATGATGACCACTATTTCCAAATGGCGTTCAATACAAATGGAGCGAGCGTGCTGGAGTGGTATCAATCAACCTGTGCACCCGGACTCTCCATTCCTGAGCTACTGGCAATGGCAGAGGTTGTAGCCCCGGGATGTGGCGGTTTGACAGCAAGGCCTTCGGCAGATCAATATGAAGATTTAAAAGGATTTATAGGGGTAAAAAAGAATCATACGCACGCCCATTTTGTAAGGGCGATCCTCGAATCTACCTCACTGGACTTGTGCGGATTGGTGAAAGAGTTAAACGGAGAGGAGGAAGCAGCAATCGTCTCTTCGGGAGGGGGTGCCCGCAGCAGGCTATGGCTGCAAATAAAGGCCGATATGCTCAATCGGACTTTCCTATTGCCCGATTCGGGGGAGCTCGCTTGCCGGGGTGCGGCGATGCTATGTGCGGAGGCAATCCCTTGCTTTAAGGATATGGAGGCAATCCATCCCGATCCGCTTCAGGTAGAGAGATATAAAGAGTGGTATAATGAAAATGAAAACAAAAATTATGAGTGAAAGAAGAAAAGAGACAATCATAGAGAGAGGAATGGAATCGTTGAAGATAGAGGCTGCCGCCATATCAGAGATTATCGATTATTTGGATATCGATCGTTTTTATGAAGCGGTTGAAGTGTTGAGCAGTTGTCCCAAAATCATCACCTGCGCAAGCGGCTCATCGGGTATCGCAGCCAAAAAGTTCTCCCATTCCCTGAACTGTATAGAGAAAAACGCACAATTTCTTTCGCCTGCATTGGCGATACATGGCGGAATGGGTTGCATGAAAGCAGGTGATGCGGTGGTGATG
>JAAYFR010000012.1 GCA_012728155.1 Bacteroidales bacterium
ATACTATGCCGAGTGTAAATAATACAAATGGAGCGAAAGAGTAGCGACTTAGGCGAATAACAAAATAATGAGTTCAAAAAATAGAATAGTGAAATTTGGAGTGGAATTGTTTCGCATTCTTGTCGGGGCGACTTTTTTGTTTTCCGGATTTGTGAAAGCGATCGATCCACTGGGTTTTACATACAAGATAGAGGATTATCTGATTGAACTGGGACTTACCAATTTTTTCCCGCTGGCTTTACCTGCCGCTATCTCTATGGTGACGGCTGAGTTTGCGTTGGGTGTTTTCCTACTACTCGGTATCTTTAGGAAATGGACCGTTCGATTGATCATTCTCTTCATGCTCTTTTTCACTCCACTTACGCTGTGGATTGCCATTGCTAATCCGGTAGAGAATTGTGGTTGTTTTGGAGATGCATTTCTTATCACCAATTGGCAGACTTTCTATAAAAATATAATACTTTTGACAGGAGCCACTTTGTTGCTCTTGAAATGGGAAGAGATCACTCCGCTCTTTTCAAGGAAAAGAGCTCCGGTAGAAGCGCTATTGACGTTGCTTTTTGGAGTGCTCTTCTCTCTCTATAACCTATATCGTTTGCCGGTACTCGATTTTCGCCCCTATAAGATCGGCGCCGATATAGCACAGCAAATGGTGGTCGACCCGGAGAAGGCGGATCAGATGGAGAACGTTTTTGTTTATCGAAAAGATGGAATGGAACAGGAGTTTACCGAAGAGAATTATCCTTGGAATGACTCTACCTGGACATTTGTGGAAATGAAGACTAAACTGGTGAAGGAGGGTGAGAAACCTGCCATTGAGGATTTTGCCTTGGAGGCTTTATATTACGACGAGGTGAGTGCTACTTGGAATATAGGAGAAGACATTACTGATATGATCTTGACAAATCCTTCCTATAGTTTCCTGATGGTTAGTTATTCGTTGGAAAAGATGAGACTGAAACAGCTGGATCGCTTCAAGGTGGTGTACCACTTTGCGAAGGAAAAGGGCTACCCTTTTTATCTGCTCACCTCATCGGCTACCGATGTGGTAGGCGAATGGGAAGAGCAGCATCGTACCGGCTTCCAATTCTGTCATGGAGATGAACGGGTACTGAAAACCATGATCCGGGCCAATCCCGGATTAATGTTGCTCAAAGAGGGGAGGGTGATCAATAAATGGGATGGTAGCAGAGTTCCGGATAAGAAAAAATTGAATTTTTAATATATATTTATTCGTATGAGAAAAAACATTGTAGCAGGTAACTGGAAGATGAATAAAAACCTGCAAGAGGGAATTGAACTGGCAAAAGAGCTGAACGAAGCGTTGAAAGAGAAAACCCTAAAATGTGAGGTGGTAATTGGTACGCCATTTATTCATTTGGAAAGTGTGGTAAAGAGTGTAGATACAACCAAAATTGGTGTGGCCGCACAGAACTGTGCCGACAAGAAATCGGGTGCATATACCGGAGAGGTATCGGCTGAAATGGTGGCTTCCACCGGTGCCAAATATGTTATTTTGGGACATAGCGAACGACGTGCCTATTACCATGAAACAGCTGAAATGCTGAAAGAAAAAGTGAAATTGGCACTTGAAAACGATCTTACCCCCATCTTTTGTATCGGAGAGGTGTTGGAAGAAAGAGAAGCCAATAAGCATTTCGATGTGATACAATCACAGATCGAAGAATCATTATTTGAACTTTCCGCTGAAGATTGTACAAAGATCGTACTGGCCTATGAACCTGTTTGGGCAATCGGGACCGGAAAAACGGCTACAGCTGCTCAGGCACAGGAAATGCACGCTTTTATTCGAAAATTATTGGTGGAGAAGTATGGTCTGGAAATTGCAGAGAATATCTCTATCCTCTATGGAGGAAGCTGTAATGCCGGGAATGCCAAGGAGCTTTTCTCCAATCCCGATGTGGATGGTGGCCTGATAGGAGGAGCATCCCTGGGAGTGGATAAATTTATGCCTATTATTGAGGCGTTTTAAAACAATTCACAGAATTTCACTACAGATTCGGCTTCGGATCTGTGGTGTTTGTTTATCTTTGCAGCATTTTATTAAGCTATTCGAAGTGGAACGAAGATTCCGGTTTATTGGGATATGGTCAATCTGCTAATCTCTTTATATTGGATCCATTGGTAATGAGTAATTTTAAAAGAATGAACTATCTTTTTCATTATACTGTCATTCTCTTGATCTGGCTATTCTCTTTGAATGGAGTTTTTGCTCAGTCGTCACAAAAAAAGGGAATATTGAACGAACTGAATTCGGCTGTGCCAGGCAGAGGACACGTTTTTGTCTATGAGGATGAGCATATCGGTCATGTGTTAGGACGATCCATGTTGCCTCCCAGAACGGTCTATAGCAATGCCGATGGATCGACGCAGTACTATCGGGTACGTGGTTTCAAAATACAGGCCTTTTCCGGGAATGACCAACGTACTTCAAAAAATGAAGCCCATCGAAAGCAACAGCTTATTAATAACTCACACCCTGAACATGAGACGGTTGTCCTTTTTGAATCCCCGTTTTGGCGATTGAGGGTAGGCAATTTCCAAACCAGAGAGGAAGCGGAAGAGATATTGAAAGAGATGGTGAAATCATTCCCTTCGTTCGGAAAAGAGATGTATATCGTAGTGGATGAGGTGAAGATCCCGGTCAATCAGAATCAGGGTGGTGAGAATTGAAATTGTAACCTTCAATAGAAAAAAAGATGTCTGCCGAAGAGTTAGAAAAAAAGAAATCGCTAATTGCCGATCATATGAGAGAGGTCCTCACTTTATTGGGTGAGGATACCAGCCGTGAGGGAGTGATAAAAACTCCCGAGAGGGTCGCAAAAGCCTACCAATATCTGACCAAAGGATATTGGCAGGATCCGGAAGAAATTTTACGTTCCGCACTGTTTAAAGAAAATTATCGACAAATGGTGATTGTAAAAGATATCGATCTCTTCTCGTTGTGTGAGCACCATATGTTGCCATTTTTCGGAAAGGCGCATGTGGCCTATATCCCCGATGGCTATATTACCGGATTGAGTAAAATAGCCCGGGTGGTTGATGTATTCGCAAGACGGTTACAGGTGCAGGAACGTCTCACTACCCAAATCAAAGAGTGTATTCAGACGACATTGAATCCGATGGGAGTGATGGTAGTAATTGAAGCCCAACATATGTGCATGCAGATGAGGGGTGTGGAAAAGCAGAATTCTATCACCACCACATCCGATTTTACCGGTGTTTTCCGAGAACAGAAAACGCGGGAAGAGTTTATTGCATTGATAAAATAATAGTTACCTCACCCTTCCCTCACGGTATTTGCCGGGAGAAATACCCTGTTTTTCATTAAAGACCCGGTAAAATGCACTTACACTTGAAAAACCTGATAATTCCGAAATTTGCAATGCCGACAGGTGATTTTGTGTGAGATCATTCATCAAGCTCAATGCATAATCGATCCGGTAGCTGTTGATCCAATCGCAAAAATTTGTCCCCACCTCCTCGTTTACAATGCGCGAGATATAGGTGCGATTGGTTCCCAGCATCAATGCTATATCTGTTATCCTTAGTTCGGGATTGGTAAATAGTTTTTTCTCCTCCATCAGATGAATTAGTTGTTGTTTGGTTATCCTGTTTTTGAAAGAGATATTCTCTTTTCCAGCCTGCAAAGTTTTTTGATTCCTGTAATCATTCACATCTTTTATGAAGTGGCTGATAGTGAAATCTTGATGATATCCCACATAACCGATAAAAAATAAAAATAGGGAGTGTGTAATGGAGGGAATGGCTAATAAGACTGTTTTATTGATGAAAAAATCTTTCCCGACCGCGTTGGAAAAAAGAGAGATAACCGACGCGAAAAGGAAGGCGAACAACACCCATTTTACCGGGCTGAGGTCTTTTCCACCCGTATTGGAATAAAATTCCCTGACATTTATATTGTATCTGGTAATGAGGCGCTGTCCGAAATAGAGCGACAGGATAACCTGAATAATAAAGATAATTTGAAACAGGGAGATCCGTAATAGCTGTAACTGTACTAACTGTGGATAAGGTTCGGCGTAACCTGTCTCGTGATACATCACTACATGGATAAACATGTCTAATTCTTTGGGCGACATGCTATAATAGATGAGAAACGAAAAGAGAGACAACAGAAAAGCGGGTATCAAAATCCAACTCCATCGCCAGTTGATCTTCTCATCGTGTGTCAGTAAACGGATATAATAGTAATAGAGCGGGTAACCGGAAAGCGAAGTAAATACCCACACGTTGTCCATAAAAGCAAATAATTCATACTCATGGTTAAAAAATGCGGCATGTGTAAAATAGTTGATTACCGATAAGGAGAGGAAGAAAGCCAAATAGCGTTTCGATAAATTCCTTTCCCTGCCACAAAGAAGCAGCGTTACCCAAAATAAGCTGACGAACATGGGCATCACAGAAAGGATTGAAGAAAACAGCATGTTTTAGTTTTTAGACAAAAATAGTCATTTTTTATAAATTAGTAGGGTTTTTTACAAAAAGAGAGAAAATTTTTACAAATCAGGAAGAGAAATATATGTTTTGAAAATTGAAGCATCTAAATCACAGGTACATTTGTGTCTATAATGATACTGCAAACAACCAGATTAAAAAGTGACTGTAACTATGAAAACCCTGAAATTATTTTTGAGAACTATTTTACCATTGATTTGCTTTGCAATGTTGGTAAACTCATGTGAAAAGGAAAGCGGAGGCAAAAACATGACAATTGGCGGTAAGACCGATTTTGCCGAAAATCAGGTGGGAGCAACTGCCTCGGGCATCACAACTATCGATGGCAATTCTGCCGGGGATGCCCAAATTAAGGCTGTTGCGAACAGCAATGGAATTACCACTTTTGAAGTTACCGCTTCGCTGTCGAATGATCTGAAGGAGAAAATTACCAATTTAGGGAATGCCTTTTACGGAGGTGATTTTGACAATAAAAAATCGAAATTTTTAGATTCGAATGGTAATTTAAATACAAAAATCAAACTCATCAACAGCACCGAAGGGGTTGCTTTTATCAATCCTAATGGGAAGCAGGTGGTGGTGATGAAATACGATGCGAAAGTGGGTGACAAATGGTCACACACCAAAATAGACGGGAACAAGGTGAATTTTGAAGTCAAGTACAAATCTACTACCGACGACTACAGTTATGCTTTTTTCAATATTAAAGTGGTGAAAGTGGAACAAAAATGCCAACAGCCCGGTTATTCAAAAATCGTCTATATCGGTAACCATAAATTTGGATTGGTGGGTTTGGAGGTTCAATTAGAAGATGGCACTGTTTTAAAATCCACAAAAATATAAGGGTGAAATTAGAAAAATATAAACTATTCGTTGCCAATGCAACCGCTTTGATATTGATAATTTTGGGAATGTCCGGGATCTATTTCTTTATCATTCGAAGCTACAAACCGGAGCTGTTGCAGCTAAAAACTTTCACCCTCTATTCTAAATATCTTGAAACAAAAACTTTTACTTTCATCGTGAACAATCAGGGTGATGAGATAGCAATTGCCACTTATGGAATAGGATGGCTATTGCTCGTTTTGTCGCGTAACCAATGCAAACTCACGAAACCTGTAATAGCAATTCTGCTCTTCATAATTGGATACTTTCTCTTTCATGGTATTGCAGCGGTAGTTTTTGTTTTCGCATTTGTTCTTCTATTACCATTATTCCTCTTAATAAAATAGATCTCATATGGCGGATTTTTTCTTTGAAAATATTCGGAATAATACAGATTGGCTGCACTGTCTGATTGTAGAATACAAATTATTTTACATCGACCTCTGGTCATTTATCCATTTAGTAACTGGTGCTGCCCTATTGCTTCTCTTATCTGCATCAGGATCAAAGAGGGTATTCACTACTCTTTTTCTGCTCTTGGTTTTATTTGAAATAACAGAGATATCATTTTTTATTGGAGTCCTCAAACTGTTTATGCCGGAGAAGACGCTGGATGTGTTCAATGATATTGCCATTGGGATGCTTGGTGGATGGATCATACATATAATTCTGATCTGGAAACGTAGGGCAGTCTATGCCAAATGGATCTTTGCCGCTATCTCGGCTGCATTTGTATCGTTCGTTTGGGTCGGCTGGTACGGATATAGCTATAATCACAGTTTTTTCAATTCATCCTGTATCAACTGGTGGGCATTGACCTGCTGGTCCTTTTCGGGATTTTTGATCATCGTGATCAACTACCATCTTGAGAAAAAGATAAATTTCCCGGTAGCTTTTTTTATCACTTCGGTTATTTATTTGGCTGCACTTGTCGTTGTTGAGTACATCGCCTATCACTCCTTCCACCTTCACGAAACTACCCTGAATGCGAATCCGATGATTTTTAATATTATACATGGAAACAAAACCATGCATATTTATTATCTTACTGCTCCATTGTTCTATATTCTTGTATTTAAATTTTCAAATCACTTTCTGAAGAAATATGAAAAAGGAGTTTCCGTTGTCAAGTAAAAAAATATATCGACTCATTCCGGTCACCCTCATAGCTTTATACGTCGCAGCATTAGGAAGCGACCGGATTTATGGCTATTATCATCAGCCTCCACCTATGCCCGACTCTCTATCCCTGTCAGCAGGTGATTTGATATTCAGGATGTCCTCATTTTATTTGGCGGACAGTGATTCTCCCGAATATGGCTGTTTGCCGGGACATATCGGTATTGTGATCTACGACACTGTGATTTCTCATACCAACGGTATAGAAGATGTGATTATTGCAGAATCATCGCTTTTCAGCAAAAGGAAAAAGAAAATTTTAGGAAAAGTGAGAATTGAAGCAGGAAACGACAATTTCGGTCATGGCTTTGGCAGGCGATTCTTGATAAAAACATCATTTGACGAAACCGAAAAAAATAAGATGAGAAAGTTTATTCTTAACAATCTGGACAAACCCTATAATCTACTTGCCACAAAAAGCGATACAACCTCCTACAACTGCTCTTCGCTGGTATGGCATTCCATCAAACAGGCAACAGATATTGATGCCGACGCCAATGGAGGGAAATATGTATTGCCATCCGATATTCTCGCTTACTATTCAAAAGAAAAGAAGGCTCAAATTATTCGATTTTGAAATCAGAAACCGGGGCAATATTCCTGTCACCCATTGTGAAGCGGACATTGGTTCCTGTGATCGCGTGATATGATTGGAAAAAATTTTACGAATCAGGAAGATAAATATATCTATTGCAAATAAACCGATTCTATTTGTCTGTAAATTTACCCATAGGTGAACAATTTTTAAACATATTGTTAAACATAAATAAAAATAATCGCATGAAAAATTTTGGATATCTTTTATTATTGGCGGTTATGCTGCTTTTTATCGCCTGTCCGGGAGAAATTATTGACCCCGATGATCCCATAGATGATGGGGCAGCGCTCCTGCGACAGAAGATCGAAAAAGTGGTTCCATCCGATGTCCTGAAAATGATAAAGGAGATGGGAATGCCTATCAACGAAGGTATTACACCTCCCAATATTGAAGGGAAATATCTTGCCGACGATCAAACCATGAAAAAGTCGAATATCCAGGACGACAATCCGGTCGGCACGAAATATGAGGAGGAAGTGTTGACCATCAGCGGACAGAACAATACAAACTTCAGCGTGACGTTGAGGTCGGAAACAGACAGCTATACCCAAACGCACTACATGGTTATCAGCGGAAACGGCGATAGATTTACACTCTATGCGCCATTCAAGATCACTCTCGATGACAATAGTACGGAGAATGCCGTGTTGTTATATTCCGGCAGGATAAAAGAGGGTGATCTCTACGAGCTGCACTATGGTTTGTTTATGATAGACAAGCCATATTCCGGCTTGGGGCAGATTATGTATGAAGCCGACGGGGTGGCGAAGAAAACCGGTGGAACTACAGAGCCCGAAATAATTACCGCCACTGGAGGAACGGCTACCGGCACTTTCAAAGGAAATGATTTGATCATGAAGTTTTCTTCAAATCTTCAGCTCTCCATATCCGCAGCCATGAACCCGGATGCTCCTCATGAAGAGATCACAATTGTAGAACGAAAGGAAAATGAGATGTTTAATTTGGGAAATAATATTATTCTTGATTTTTCTAAGATGCAATCAGCCTATTCGGTCAAGGTGGAAGCCACCATTGAAAAGGGATTAGACGCGGAAGAAGATATAGATTGTTCTCTTTTTACAACCGATAAGCAAACCGTTGAAGAAGCAAAAGGTATTATATACAAGAAGGTTGATTTTACCTATGACAAGGCTACCGGAAAGTTGGCACTCTCTTTTCAGGCGAATACACCCTTCAATGCTACAAAATCAGGTGACACATCAAAGGGAAGGTATAACTATTTATCGATAGCCCTTACCCCCAATTATAATTATGTGACGGAAAATATCACGATGAAGGCTCCTTATGTAGAGCAGATGGATCAGACCTGCTGGGCGGCCTGCGCGATGATGTTTGTCCGTTCATATACAAATTTAGATCCCGGTCTGAGCAATGGATTGCTTACGTTGGTGAAAAGGATAGGACATACAACCCTCGACCAGGGATGGGGTACGAATTTTCACACCTATTGGGACTACGACTCCGGCAGCATTGTCGATGCTATCACAGAAATGATTGGAGGCGGCGTGAAGATCTCCTGCTCCTCATTTCGGAAGCCCAAAAATGCGGCGACGGAAATGACGAAGCTGCTCAAAAAACGGCACCCCATCGTGCTGAATCATGGTGAACATGTGTTGTATGTGATTGGGTATAAAAGGGAAGAGAATGCAGGCCCCGTCTCATTTCTCGTGCACGACCCGCAAGGAGTGGGCGGTGACATCTATAAATGGATTAATTGGGAGCAATACATAAAAAAAATTGGTTTTAAAGAGGCTTGGTTTCGAGGAGATGCCCTTTACATACTCTATGCCGATAGGCCGATGCTGGACAATCCCGTGCTTCAGACAATGGCTACGCCGGCATGCAACACAAATAATGTTATGTGCCCCTCCGGTGCCGATCTTTCGTTCGCGATGAATGCCTACGGAAAAGGCAGACAAGTATTCCCCAAATATAATCTGGATGAAGAGGATGGAATCTATTGGGGGAAGTCGGGATATGATGAGCAAAACAAGGCGAATGATACAATCTATTCCCCTACAAAACTTAATGTGTCGATGCGGGTCTATAATGCCGATGATAAAGCAGTTCCCATGCTTCTTAACATGGATATCAGTAGTGGAGGTATATATAAAAGTTATCTTGCCGAGTTTAATTGTCCGGCCAAAGGGGTTTATATGGTAAAAGGGGACAATTTTAATTCGTCCGGCGAGGCGTTCGACCCCAGCTTATCTCCATTTTTTGAGAAATCTGGTAACAGAGAGATAAAGATTAATATCACGTTAAGAAATGTTTGGGGTCAAGGTTTTATAGAAGAGCTTGAATATAAAGGGCAGATTATCAAATCGAAAGCTGTTGATGAACCTGCAGAGTTTAAGGCATTCCGACCGATACTGAAAGATATATATACATCTGTCACAGGCAAACCGTGGTCGGACGAATTGGTCTGGTTGCAAAAGAATGAATATAATCAATGGGGGTACGACATATATCACAAAGATCAGTCCACTTTCCGAATTTGGGTGGATTACGAAAATAATGCAACTCCCTATTTTACAATACAGATGAATAATTATGCCGATTACACAAAAGATTTAAAAGTAACCAATCATAAACTACCCGGTGATTGGACCTGGCATCTCTATTCTGATATTCAGTCAAAAGTTGTAAAAATCGAGAATGATCAATTATCCTGGTTTAGAGGAGGAGAGAATTTGAATGAAGTGACCATTTCGAGCGCAACACTTTGCCAAATAGAAATAGATAAAAGGAACAATCAGACCAATAAAGAGTTAAAACTGGACTTAAAACAAACTCCTATTCGGTTAGTGGAGTTATCGGGTGTCTCTAAGACAACTATCAATTCAGCCAGACATTTAGATAGATTACGTTTTGAATATTGTGAAAAAGGCACTGTCATTCTACCGGGTGATTGTAGTATAGACATCATTGATATCCATGCCAATAATTTTACGGTAGTCGGGTCAAATGATACCATAGGTGGTGTTAACTTGTATGATGTCATAAATCAACCACAGGGAAAGATTTCCCTGACAGGTTTGAATTGTGAGAGAGTATCCAGTTCTCTGAATATTTATGAGTTTGATATTGCTGATTTTACTTCGGAGAAATTGAAAATTCAAATGAATTTTAATGACACCAAGGTAAAGAAAATATCGATTAAAAATGCCCCGAATCTTACTTCTCTCTCCATTCTGGGTGGCGCTGCCCTGGAAGATCTTGTTGTGACTGGCACTCCACCCATGGATGCTGCAAGCTTAACTTATTGTTATAAATTAGGAGGTCCTTTTAGTCAATGGCCGCAATTTTTACAAGAAATGTATAGCAATGGTAAGTCATTGAGATTCGCATTCAAGTGGAGATATTCTTATGTAAGAAATTATGGGGGAAGTAGTCCATATGATTTTACAGATAATGGATACGGTTTTTATTTCGATAGCAGCGAACCCGAAACGGTAGATATGAAAAAATATATTAAAGCGGGTCGTTATCCCCCTGATTACTAAGGCTGAATGATGAGTTATTACACCTTTTTCGCTACCCGCTTGCGATCGATTTCATCCAGCATGATCTTACGGATGCGCATCTGCTTGGGTGTTACTTCCACGTACTCATCTTCCTTGATGTATTCCAGTGCCTCTTCCAGGCTGAAGACGATGGGGGGAGCCAATTGAACCTTGTCGTCGCTTCCGGCAGCACGCACGTTGGTCAGTTTTTTCGACTTGGTGACGTTCACTACCAGGTCGCCCTCCTTGTTGTGTTCGCCTACTACCTGTCCTTCATACACGTCTGTCTGAGGATCAATAAAAAAGCGGCCCCTGTCTTGTAACTTGTCCAAAGCGTAGGCATAAGCATTGCCCGATTCCCCGGCGATGATGGAGCCGTTCTGCCGTTTTTCGATATTTCCTTTCCAGGGACGGAATTCTAAAAAACGGTGTGCCATGATGGCCTCTCCGGCGGAGAGGGTGAGTATGGTATTATTTAGTCCGATGATACCTCTCGACGGGATGACGAACTCCATGTGCATGCGGTCGCCTTTATTCTCCATGGTGAGCATCTCTCCCTTGCGGCGGGTGATCACGTCGATGATCTTACTGGCCGATTCTTCGGGGAGGTTTACCGTGAGCTGTTCCATCGGTTCGCATTTTTCTCCACCGATCTGCTTAATGATCACCTGCGGTTGACCCACCTGCAATTCATACCCTTCGCGGCGCATGGTCTCGATCAGCACCGAGAGGTGCAATATACCCCGTCCATATACGATCCATGAATCGGAACTGTCGGTCTCCTCCACACGGAGTGCCAGGTTCTTGTCCAACTCCCGCATCAACCGTTCGTAAATATGGCGTGAGGTGACATATTTCCCGTCCTGCCCGAAGAAGGGGGAGTTGTTGATGGTGAAGAGCATCGACATGGTGGGTTCGTCGATGGCGATAGGGTCGAGTGGTTGGGGTTTCTCCATATCGGTCACCGTATCCCCGATGTCAAATCCTTCGATCCCGATCAACGCGCAGATATCGCCGGAAGATGTCTCGTCTACTTTTACCCGCCCCAGCCCTTCAAACAGGTCTACCTCCTTGATACGGATCTTCTTGATGCTTCCGTCCCGGTTACAAAGCGCGTAATCCTTGTTGGATATGATCGTGCCCCTGTGCACACGTCCCACGGCGATACGCCCCACATAATTGGAGTAGTCGAGGGAGGTGATCAGCTTTTGCGGCGTTCCTTCCAATATTTTGGGAGCCGGAATATATTTGATAATCGCATCCAGCAGCGGGATGATACTGCCGGATGGTTTTTTCCAGTCGTCGGACATCCATCCCTGTTTGGCAGAGCCGTAGATAGTGGGAAAATTGAGCTGCTCCTCGGTGGCGTCTAAGCTGAACATCAGATCGAACACGTTCTCCTGTCCCTCTTCAGGGCGACAGTTGGGCTTGTCCACCTTGTTGATGACCAGTATGGGTTTTAAGCCAATTTCCAATGCCTTCTGCAGAACGAAACGGGTTTGTGGCATGGGACCTTCAAAGGCATCAACCACCAACAGGCAGCCATCTGCCATATTGAGCACACGCTCCACTTCACCACCGAAATCGGCGTGCCCGGGCGTGTCGATAATATTTATTTTGACGTCATTATAGCGTATGGATACATTTTTGGAAAGAATAGTGATGCCCCGTTCTCTTTCAAGGTCATTGTTATCGAGAATCAAATCATCGGTCTGCTGGTTGTCTCTGAAGAGGTGGCCTGCCATCAACATTTTGTCCACCAGAGTGGTCTTGCCGTGGTCTACGTGGGCAATGATGGCAATATTTCGGATATTCTGCATGTAAAACAATCTTTTTAGGGGTGCAAAGATACGGATTTTCAACGAGAAATTGATTATATGCTTTGTTATAATAGTATATCTCAAATATTTTCTTTCGCCAATTGAAAATTTCTTTTTGAAATTTGGTGATGACAATCTTTTGAGTAACTTTGCTCCATACTTAGAATTAATTACCAAAACAATGAAAATAAAGAAGACACGATAGCGTTTTAAATCTAAAAAATAAGAGTATGAAGAAAGTATTTTTTATTGGAGTCTTGGCGATAATTTGTTCATGTTCCTCCTCAAAAAAAGTTGTAGTTGACGATAGGGAAGTGCTGCCATCTGAGAGGGTCGTTATCAATGGTCAGGCATTTCTGTTGACAGAAATTTCAACAGATAAGAGTTATGGATTCACAGAGAAGAATCCTGTACGAGTGGGAGGAGTGGACAAGTTAGAAGGGCCGTTGAACGAAAGGCGGTTTTTGAATGCGTTGGCTGGACCGAATGGTGAGAAAGTGAGTTATTACAGATTGGGAAGTTGTTGCCCATTCAATACCGACAAGGGATTTAATGGGAAAGGACTCCTCGATAACTACAAGGTAACTTGGGAAGGCTCTAAAGATACAGTATCCATTTATATTAATATGTATGATTATGGACAATTGAAAGCGCCGGTTGGATTTACAATAAAAAAATAAATATCAAAGATTGAAGTCATGAAAAATAAAAATTCTAAATACGATAGATCAAGTATTTTATTGATTGTATTTATGGAAGTACTATTTATTACCAGTATCACCATTATGGCACTACAAACTTTTGTCGATAATTGGTATGCTAAAAAAACAATAGTAACTATTCTTCTAATTTTGTCGATTTTACGGAATATAAGTTATATTTTGCCTGCATTGGCAATTAAGAACAAAAACTTAAGAGTGGTAGGGGTTATTGTTGCTCTGATATTAATACTGTCTTTGTTAATTAGCCCTGCAAAGATGTTGTACAC
>JAAYFR010000120.1 GCA_012728155.1 Bacteroidales bacterium
GCTTGCGTTTAGTTACATAGGCAAGGGCCGCGCCGCTTCCCCAAAGGAGCACGGAGATGATCGCAAAATATATAAATGAATCCCAGGTCATGATGCTTTCTTTTTAGGTCCGGCGATAAACAGGAAGAGTGCTCCGGCCAGCAACATAAAAATGCCTGTGTAGACTATATTCAACCAAGGGTCGCGCACCAGTTCAAAGACGGAGGTGTTGGAATATTTGCCTTTCGTATCGTCGTAGCTATACTGATAGATCATCCAATCGTCCACTTGTAGCGGTGTATTGACTTCGATCACCGCCTCTTTTGTTTTTCCGCTTTCAGTAAAGACCGTCACATGCGAACTGTACTTCTTGATCTCCTGCATCGGCATGGCTACGCTTGTCTCCTCATCGATCTGTAGAAAGATAGGGGGAAAGAGGTAACTGCCGTTACTGACCCAACCCTCCACCGGTTGCCGCAGGCCGGGCTTGTCGGCTTTCACCTTGAGGGCAGTGGTGGATCCTTCCGTCATCATGGGTACGACGTTCATGAAGGTAGAGTCCCTGAAAATCGCCGCATGGGGCAGGTAGTCTGTTATTTCGAGTGTCACGCCTGCCAGGCTGGTGGTTTTTCCCACTCCTTCAAACATGTAACTTTCGGGACGTGAAGCAGGCAGCATTTTCCCAGTCTCGTTTTCAATAATGACTAATTTGGGTTCATACTCCTCTATCATAAAGGTATCCAGCTGGATAGCCACCGCTAACTCCTTTATTTCACCTGTTTTCAGGACTCCGCGCCATTCCACTTCTCCCTCCTGGATACTCATTGTCAGCCGCTCCATATCGGCACTGCCCAGTATCCCACCCAAAAGGGCAATAAACAGGCCAAGGTGGTTCAGGTAAAAGCCGATATCGCGCCAGCTCTGTCTCCGGGCTGTCCTTCTCAATGTGGCAAGTCCCAGTATGATCAGATTATAGAAACAGAGCAACAGGAACGGCCATGAAGTGGTCATCTGATGCCAGCCGAGAGAGGTAAAGGGATGGTGGGGCAACTGCTCTTTACCGGTTCCGGCGACAAACTGGGGAATGAGTCCCAGGATCATGGCAAGCAGAAGCAACACTGCCAATGCCGGAATGGTGGCATATACGCTCGACAGCCACCTGGTTACCCTGCCTTTTCCGGCGAGGAGATGCACAGCAAGAAGCCCTGCAACGAACAGGGCTCCGATGATGGTGTTGACGGGGAAAGCAAACAGGGCCGTCTCGATATTTCCGGTGGTCAGCTGCAGGAGTGTTCCCACAAACAGGACGCCCACTGCGACAATAAAACCTTCCGCATACCCCCATGGGTGTTCCCAGATTTTACGGGAAGTACTCTTCATTTAATATAGTTTTGTTCGGAGTGTAATTGCAATTAAAGCAGAGATCGTTAGTCGAATGATTTAACTGCAATTGATATTTCAATGTACAGTGACAAGCCGATTGTTGGCTTTTGCCGTTTCAAGCCATTGGGGAACCACACTCTCCTGGAATTTCTGTTTGTTGGCTCTTTCCTTCTCCATATCGAGGCCGATGTAAGCCTGTGCTTTCTCTTTCGTAGAGACATCCGGCAGGGGCACATTTCCGGTAAAACCAAGTTGAGCCAGCACTTTCGATATCTCAAAACGGGCTTTATGCGCACGGTCCAATCCCATGGAGAGGATACGTTGGAACTCTACCGGCGAGTGGAATGAACCACCGTGTGAAGCCACTGCGTAATCCCAACGCCATTGCGCCTGACGGATCAGTTGAAGTGCATGTTGCATCTGTGTGTCGGAAGCTCCCTTTTCCCATGCAAACTGTGCTTCGAGATGCGCTTTCGAAAGTTCCTCCTCTACCAGATTGCGTATCTGGTTTGCGCTACGCTGTCTTTCGTAGACCGCACTCCTGAGATCCTCTTCCGACTCCCTGTGGCATACCTGGCAGGTGTTGCTGATGTTGGCAAGCGGACTGATGATGTGATGGTCGCTATACTTGATACCCCCTTCGGAAATATAGGGCATATGGCAATCGGCGCACGACACGCCCCGTTGCGCGTGTATGCCGGTCTTATAAATTTCGTAATCGGGATGTTGTGCCTTGATGATAGGAGCTTTACTCAACGCATGTGTATAATCGGCGAATCCGATGCCGTCATAATACTGCTCAGCACCCTCCATCGTAAGGCCGTTATGCCAGGGAAAGATCAGATATTTTCCTTCGGGCGTGAAGTAATATTCTACGTGACATTGCGCACAGGCCAGTGAACGCATATCCTGATGGGAAGCTTCCCTGACATCCATACCCATATTTTCGAACCCTTCTATCAAGCCCGGGCGGCTGATCTTCAAATCCATGGTTTCGGCTTCGTGGCAATCGGCACAACCGATAGGATTGACCACTTCGTCTCCCCAATGCGCCCAAGTCTCTTTGTAGAATTCGGCAATTCCCACCGAATCCATCAATCTCGGGATATCGGGACTTTTACAGGTCCAGCAGGTGGCCGGCTGGGGTCCTTCGTCGGGTGTCATGGGGGCTCCGGTGCGAAGCGTATGATGCACATCCTCGATCGCATGCTTATGTCCTCTTGGCGTGCCATAATCCTTCGAAAAAGCATATCCCGCCCAGAGGATCACCATCTCGGGGCGTTGTGCAAGCACATCCACCGTGCTGCTCCCGTTGAATTCGCTCCGGAAAGTGGTGTCGGCGGTTTCTTTCCACGTTTCATATTCACGTGGATAATTGATGGCAAACAGTTCACTCCTTGATTCAATGCCTTTGATTTCCACTTTCCTGTTGTTCATCACGCTCGCTATTTCGGCTCTTCGCTGTGTGATGGAAGCCGCCAGCATTCCCAGCAGGAATACCACTCCCAGGGTAGAGAAAAATAGCAGCCACCCTACCCACGGTTTCATCTTGTTATTGTTTTTGCTCTTCATAAAGAAAGATATATATGAAATTACTAATTACTATAAAAAATCAAAATTCATCATTCATCAGTATCTTATCAATACCGCCCGAAAAATCGGGACAGATGGTCGCGATTGATCGGAATCGGTCAATCGCTCTTCATCATATTGTGCAACCAATCCGGCACATTACTTTTCGGCATTGGCACCCGTGCATTGGGAGTAGACGAGAGCGATCTGCTGCGTGTATGCGGAATATTCCTGTGACAATCCCAGCAGGTGCTTCCGCCCATCTCCTTCGTCTCCTTGAAACCCATCCGGCCGGTTTTTATAAATTCGGTGTTGAGTTGTGTGTGGCAGCGGATGCAGTTATCCATAATCACCTGTGAGCTGGCCTCGATGGCCCGGATGGCCTGGGCTTCGCCACGTATGGTAAAAATGGCCGAATGGCGCAATCCGTCGACTGCCTTGAAATAGTATCCTTTCAGTTTATTGTCCTGGGGAACATGACAGTCGTTGCAGGTAGTATTTCGTCCGTGGGAGCTATGCATCCAGGTAGCGTAGTAAGGACCCATGATATGGCAGTTCACGCATGTGGCGGGGTCATTGGAGAGATAGCTGTATGCCCGCGAGGTGAAGAAGGTATAGATAAACAGTCCCACGAAGGCACCACTGATGATGATGGCCGGATATTTCCATCCTCCGCGCGGCCGTATTTCATTCCAGAGGTCTTGAATTTTGTTCCAGAGGTCTTGAATTTTACCCATGGTCGCACTTATTAATGATTTTCACAAACAAAGTAAGAGATAAAAAAATGAAAAAAGTGTAATAATTATGACGATAGGAAAAAATAGAGTATATTCGGGACTATTTTTAAATGTATGGAGAGACAATATTTCGATCATTCTCATAGCCCCCATCCTTCGGGAATGATCTTTCAATGTCCGTTGTGTAGTTCCGTGCCGGAGGATCAACGTGAAGGGTTTATGCAGGATCTGCGGTTTTCAATCAAGAATTACCAGAAAGGTGATATGATCGTCACCCGGGGAGCCCTTTATGAATCGCTCTATATCCTGATCAGGGGAGAGATTGTCACAGAGATGGCCGATGAGAAGGGGGATTTTATGAAGGTGGATCATATCACTGCCCCCAACCCGCTGGCTGCCGGCTTTCTGTTTGCCTCCAACAACCGGTCGCCTGTCTCCGCGATATGCAAGGTGCCTTGTACGGCGGTAGTCATTCCGAAGGAGAATGTCTATTTCCTGATGCGGAAATATGAATCGTTTATGTTGGCTTTTTTATCCTACATCTCCAACAGGATGTCGTTTCTTTCCGAAAAACTGCGCCTTGTCTCGCTGCGTACCATTCGGGCAAAACTGGCCTATTATCTATTGAAAGAGTCGGCGGGTGCGCAATCGTTCCGGTTGGGATCTTCCAAAGAGGAGATCGCCCGCCTTTTCAATGTTTCCCGACCCGCATTGATAAAGGTGATGATGGAGATGGCAGCGGAGGAGATTATTGCAGTAGCCCGGCGTGATGTTGTTATCAGGGACAGGGCGGCACTCCAAAAAATGTTATAAAAGCATGAATCGGGTTTCTTGCCTGTTTTCTTATACCTATTTTTGTGAAAAATAATCGACAGAGAGATGAATGTTCAGGAAAGAGTTGATTTTGCACGTATTGCCGAAGCGATCGCCTATATCCGGCAGGATTTCAAACAACAGCCCGGCTTAGAAGCGATAGCGGAAAAGGTGGGGTTGAGTCCGGCACATTTTCAGCGTATGTTTACCCGTTGGGCCGGTGTAAGTCCAAAGAAGTTCCTTCAATACACCACCATAGAGTATGCCAAGCGAATGTTGAAGGAGGGGAGATCTTCCCTGTTTGATGCGGCGTATGAATCCGGCCTGTCGGGTACCGGACGTCTGCACGACCTGTTCATAACAATAGAGGGGATGACTCCGGGTGAATACAAAAACGGTGGGGAGAACCTCTCGATCCACTACAGTTTTACCGGCACCCCGTTTGGTAAGATAATTGTGGCGGCCACACCCAAAGGTCTTTGTTATATGGCATTCGCCGATGGTGAACAGGAGGCTTTCGAAGCTCTTCGGACCCTATTTCCCAAGGCTGGTTATCACCAAAGAACAGATGAAATACAGCAAAAGGCTCTCTCTTTCTTCTCGCGGGATTGGAGTGAACCCGATGGACTGAAATGCCATTTGAGAGGAACTGATTTCCAGTTGAAGGTGTGGGAGAC
>JAAYFR010000121.1 GCA_012728155.1 Bacteroidales bacterium
ATTGTCTATAAAAATAGTAGCTATTTTGTTGAGTGAGTGAAAAGTAATTTTTTATTCGTGGTGATAGGGCTCATTATGTAGAATTGTCATTGCACGATAGAGTTGTTCGGCAAAGACCAACCTCACCATTTGGTGGGTAAAAGTCATGCTGGATAACGATACTTTTTCATTCGCCCTCTCCCGTACCTCGTCAGAAAAACCATAGGCTCCCCCTACCACGAAAACCAGCCGTTTAGAGGTGGAGAGGAGTTTTTTCTCGATCTGTCTGGCGAACTCCACGGAGGAGTAGTGTTTCCCCTTCTCATCGAGCAGAATAACTTGGTCGGATGGTTGTAGCCATTTCAATATTTTCTCCCCTTCCTGTTTTTTTTGCTCTTTGTCGGAGAGATTTCTGCCCTTTTTTATATCCACAATGATTTGCATCTCGAACGGAAGGTAGTAATTGATCCGCTTTCTATACTCTTCTATAATTTGTGAAAGAATGGGGTCGTCGGTCTTACCTATGGAGAGTAAAATAATCTTCATCCAATTCTATTGTTATTTTCGTCGCCGTTAATCAGGTCGTTCCATTCGTCTGTTCCGCCCACCTTATCCAATAGTCATTCAGCCTTCGCATGTAACTCAATAACCACCAAATTGCAATTGAATAGCAACCGAATATTCATTAAATTACGAAAAAAGCCATTTTTAAGGGCAAATGTAACTGTTTATTTCTTATTTTTGCACTAAAATTCTTGTAAAAGAGCAACAAGGCAGAGGTTTTTGTTACCTCAAATGAACAGCGTCAAGCTCGTTGGGACTTATCTTATGGTGAGAATTGAAAATTGAGCAGTGGAGGCGACTTAAAACGGTTTTTATAGAACCGATAGGTTGTTTTATGGTATAGTGAAATTTTAATATGACAGAAAAAGAATTGATTCAAGAGCTTATTCGGTTGGCTTTTGCAGAAGATATAGGAGATGGAGACCACACCACCCTTTGTACTATTCCGGAATCAGAAGAGGGAGCGTCGAAATTGTTGATTAAGGAGGAGGGTGTGCTTGCCGGTGTAGAGATAGCCATTGAAGTATTTCATACTTTTGATCCGGCACTGAAGGTAGAGGTTTTTCTCCATGATGGGAGGAAGGTGAAGCCGGGCGACATAGCTTTGATTGTGTCGGGGAAGGTGCGTTCCATCTTGCAGACTGAGCGTCTTGTGCTCAATATTATGCAGCGGATGAGTGGCATCGCCACTATAACCAACGCCTATATGAGGCTCCTTGAGGGTACATCTGCCAAAGTGCTTGACACCCGGAAGACTACACCGGGGATGCGTCTCCTCGAAAAGCAAGCTGTCAAGATTGGAGGAGGGGAGAACCATAGGATAGGGCTGTTCGATATGATCTTGTTGAAAGACAATCATATTGATTTTGCAGGGGGAATTGAAAATGCAATCCGTGGAGCGCAACACTATTTAAAAGAGAATAATAAAAAACTCAAGATAGAGATAGAGGTGAGGAGTATGACCGAGTTGGAAGAGGCACTTCGGATAGGTGGTGTAGACCGGATTATGCTTGATAATTTTACTCCGGAGCAAACTCTTGAAGCGGTAAAAAGAGTAAAAGCGTGGGATAAAGGTCTGGAACTGGAGTCCTCCGGTGGGATCACCATCGATACAATCCGTGCGTATGCCGAGACAGGAGTCGACTATATATCGGTAGGAGCGCTGACTCACTCTGTGAAAAGTCTCGATATGAGTTTGAAAGCAATCTGATGCGATATGGGACAAAAGGAAGAAAAACAGGAGCTGCTGGACAGGCGTTATATGCGTATGGCTTTTATCTGGGCCGAAAATTCTTACTGCAAACGGAGAAAAGTGGGTGCGATCTTGGTGAAGGATAAGATGATCATTTCAGACGGTTACAATGGTACTCCTGCCGGCTTTGAAAATGTGTGTGAAGATGAGAATGATGTTACAAAATCATATGTGCTTCATGCCGAGGCAAATGCAATAACAAAAGTGGCGCGTTCCAACAACAGCAGTGACGGTGCCACACTCTATGTCACCTCGTCGCCCTGTATTGAATGTGCCAAGCTGATCATACAAGCCGGTATAAGTAGAGTGGTCTTTTCCGACAATTATCGGTTGAACGACGGGTTGGATCTGTTGAAGAGGGCTCATGTGGAACTTGTTTCAGTGGAAATCGACAAATAGTAAGGAGAGTCTGGATGGATAGAGAAAAAAAAACCGGAGTATGGATGCCTTTATGGATAAGTATTGGTATTGCATTGGGTATATTTATTGGAAGTAAATATAGTCAGTCCGGTCGTTTGGGGAATGTGGAAGGATCCGGAAAGATAGATGCGGTACTGAACTATGTCAGGGAGTCGTATGTCGATACGGTCAATATGCGCTTATTGGTGGAGGATGCGCTTCCCAATATCATACATGAGCTGGACCCCCATTCCGAATACATCTCCGCAGCTGATATGAAACGGGTGAGTGAAGAGTTGGAAGGTCATTTCTCAGGGATTGGGGTTAATTTTTATCTGTTGAGGGACACCATTGTCGTGACGGGGATTGTACCTGGAGGTCCCTCTGAAGCGGCGGGCATTATGCATTGGGATAGGATTGTGATGGTGAACGACACATTGGTCGCCGGCATGAAGCTCCAGAATGAGGAGGTGATGGAGAGGTTGCGTGGTGAAATGGGTTCGGAGGTGAAGTTGGGCATTATAAGAGCGGGAGAGAACCGTATCAATGATATTATTGTGACGCGTGGTGATATTCCCATAAGCAGTGTCAATGCCTCCTATATGCTGACAAGCAGGATTGGTTTTATCAAGCTGGGGAAAAATTTCGGTTTCAACACCTTTAGTGAGTTCATCTCTGCCATATCTAAATTAAAAAGTCAAGGTGCCAACTCCTTTATAATCGATTTGAGGGGAAATGTGGGAGGATCGCTGGATGTGGTGGTAGCCATGGTGAATGAATTCTTGCACAGGGGATCGCTGATCGTATATACACAAGGGAGGAATTCTCCCAGGAGCGACAGTTATGCCAATGGATCGGGGACCTGCAAAGAGGATGATGTGGTGGTATTAATCGACGAATTCAGTGCTTCGGCCAGCTAGATCTTTGCAGGTGCTATTCAGGATCACGACAGAGGTCTGGTGATTGGCAGGCGCTCGTTTGGCAAAGGGTTGGTGCAGGGTCAACGTAATTTCCCCGATGGATCGGCGGTGAGGCTTACCGTGGCCCGTTATTATACCGCTTCAGGCAGATCGATCCAGCGCAAATATGAAAGGGGGAGGTATGATGAGTATGAAGTGGAAGCTATCAACCGCTATATAGAAGGCGATTATCTCAATGTTGATTCGGTATCCAATCAGCTCATCCCTTTTCAGACAATGGGAGGAAGGACGGTTTATGGTGGAGGAGGAATCATGCCCGATATTTTTGTCCCTCGCGATACAGTGGGAATCAATCCCTATTATAATTTAGTGGTGAATAACCGGTTGGATGAACAATATGCCATGATCTATTCCGATATGAACCGTGAAAAACTGAGCAGTTTCAATGCATGGCAAGAGCTTTACCGCTACTTGCAGCAACAACCGCTGCTGTTGAACTTGGTGAGTTTTGCGGATTATAATGGTATCCGGATAAGACCCTATTATGTGCAAGAGTCGAGCGAGCTGTTGGAGAATGTGATGTATGCCTATATCATTCGGAATTTTTTCGGAGAAGAGGCTTTCTGGGCTGCCTATCAAAAAGACGACCTGCTGATGAAAAAAGGAATTGAATTGATAGAGACAGGGAAGGCGGCAACCCCATCTATTGTAAATGAAGAGTATAGGACTAATTAAACCTCTATGAGTGATGTACATCTCTCAGGTCGCGTTGTGTGTCGCATAATGAAGTGTAATATCCCCCTTCTGCATACAATGTGGCGTGTTCTCCCGATTCCACAATTTCTCCCTCTTTCATCACATAGATCTCGTCTGCATTTTTGATGGTGGACAACCTGTGGGCTATCACGATGGTGGTCCGGTTTTTCATCAGTTTTTCCAACGCCTCCTGTACCAGCCGTTCCGAGTCGGTGTCTAACGCTGATGTAGCTTCATCCAGAATAAGTATCTTGGGATTTTTCAGTATGGCTCTCGCAATACTGATCCGCTGGCGTTGACCGCCTGAGAGCTTGCCTCCTCTGTCGCCGATATTGGTTTGATAGCCCAGTTCGGTGGCCATGATGAATTCGTGGGCATTGGCGATTTTGGCAGCGTTGATCACCTCGTTTTCGGTTGAATTCTCGACTCCGAATGCGATATTGTTATAGAAGGTGTCGTTGAAGAGGATGGCTTCCTGATTCACATAGCCCATCAACGATCTTAAATCCTTGACCCGCATATCTTTTATATTGATTCCATCGATAAGGATCTCCCCT
This sequence comes from Bacteroidales bacterium, assembly GCA_012728155.1. Lineage (GTDB taxonomy): Bacteria > Bacteroidota > Bacteroidia > Bacteroidales > Dysgonomonadaceae > Proteiniphilum. The sequence goes on from JAAYFR010000121.1 coordinate 4,428, forward strand.
TGCTGGATATCATAGAAACGGGGGAGCAGGTCGGCCATCGTCGATTTGCCGGAACCCGACTGGCCCACAAGGGCAATCGTCCTCCCTTTATCGATTTTCAGGTTTACCCCTTTGATGACCCACTCCGTCTCATATTTGAACCAGACATCCTTATAATCTATGTAGGAGTTGAATGTGACAGGAAGAGGTTGTGCCGGATCGGTGATCTTGTTGTCTGCCGTCAGTATCTTGTCGATACGCTCCATCGATGCCAGTCCGCGTTGCACGGCATAGGCCGATTTTGAGAATTCCTTGGCCGGATTGATGATACTATAGAATATGGTAAGGTAGTAAATAAATGAGGCTGCATCGATCATTCTGTTACCCTCCAATATCAATGTACCTCCAAACCACAGTACGATAGCAATAGTGATGGTGCCTAAGAGCTCGCTCATGGGATGTGCCAATTGTTGCCTGCGTGCAATCCTGTTCGACATACGCCGGAATTCGTTGTTCCCTGTATGGAACCTCCCTGATATCTTGCTCTCCGCACCAAAGGCTTTGATTACTCTCAGACCGCTCAGTGTCTCTTCCATCTGCGACATCAGTTCGCCCCATTTGTTCTGTGCGGTGAACGAACTCCTTTTCAGGCTTCTACCCACACGCCCCATCACAAAGCCCATCACCGGCAGTACCACCATTACAAAAAGGGTCAGCTGCCAGCTCAAGAGCACCATGGTGGTGAGGTAGATCAGTATGAGTATGGGGTTCTTGAAGAGCATGTCGAGAGAACTCATCACCGAATTTTCCACCTCATTCACATCACCTGACACCCTGGAAAGGATATCGCCTTTTCTCTCCTCAGTGAAGAAGCTGAGAGGGAGCGAAAGCACCTTGTCGTTGACCTGATTCCGGATATCTCTCACCACGCCGGTTCTTATCGGAATGAGAAAATAGGAGCCCAGATAGGCACTTCCTGTCTTCAGTAACGTCATCACAATCAGAAATGATGCCAGCGCCATAAGTGTGAAACTACTGCCATGTAGTTCGATGAGTTGGGTTATATACCAATTCACATTATTGAGCAGAATATCCACGAATGAGTAGTCGCTGCTATCCCAATTGATAAAGGAGAAGGTATCTCTTTTTATTTTGAATAAAACCTGAAGAATAGGGATGATGGTGGCAAGGGAGAATACATTCAATATCGCTGTCAGGATATTAAAGATAAATGCCAGGACTACATATTTCTTGTAAGGAGGTAAAAACCGGTTTAAGATATGGATAATACCTTTCATTTCGTTGCTTTTATTTTGTGCGAAGATAGTTATAAAATGTGATTCGTTCTTCTATTTTTGTCGGATTTTCTGTTTTTCGCCAGTTGGAGTGTGAAAAGAATAATTTTTAATTAACATAATAATTTGATAATCATTTTATTGATTGAATATTGAGGGGGAGTTAGTGGAATTTCTCAAAAAAATTTCTCAAAAAGTTTTGGCAATTAGAAATAAGTCTCTATCTTTGCACCCGCTTTCAGGAAATAATTTCTGTCTGCGAAACAAGACAAGGCGATCTTTAGGATATTTACATCTACGTTTTTAATAGA
>JAAYFR010000122.1 GCA_012728155.1 Bacteroidales bacterium
ATCTACGATGCTCTCGTCAAACACGATTATGATTCGCTTGGGAAATTCCATGAAAATGCTCTTTTCATCGGAACGATGCATTTCATGGATTCCTTCAACTACGACACTGAGCGTGTTTCGAGATGCTGTATCCATTATGCGACCCCGGATGGCAGACTTATCCCATTCTGTACCTATAACAGCGGCCCGACCTATCGGGAAGAGGTATGGAAAAAAGGCGCAAAGCCTCTGAGCGAATAAGGCGATATCGATGGGATTTTGGAACCGCGAGGGGAAGATCTCCTCTACCGCTCTTTTTTCATGGTCGGATCTTGCTCGTATTTCGAGGAAAGGCCCTCTTCTCGTGGCACTCAAAGAGAAAGGCCGCTTGTATTCTCCTGATGATCTTGAGCTGATGCTTACCCGCTATGCAAAAAAGCTGGAGAATGTACCTAAAGAGTATGGGGACGCTCTTCTGCATTTTGCCCGCATTCAGATCATCGACGGGTATCATCAGATGATGACCGATGAGCTTGCCGACGTACATGCCGCCGTCCCGCTGTTTTCTTCCTGGAAAGGATTTACGGTCGATGCACAAGCCGCGTCGGCGAAAGGAACGTCTGGTGACCGTCTGCGGTCCCTAAAGTATCTGATCGCTGCCTACACCGTGTTCATCAGAGAAGAGCCGGTGCACCCCGTTGGCATGCCGTTTCCCGGCGGTTTCTCCGTAGAGCAGTATGATGGTGAGTATTATTGTCCTGTTCGCGCAGTATGGAATGACATCGATGATGCTTTCTGCAAATACTGCCCCGCGGTCCAAAGTAGGGAACGTGATCTTCTTTTATCGAAATCAGAGCGGGATAATGTGACAAAAAAAGAGAAACTCAATAATTATTTTTATAATTTTAAAGGATAATCGTTTAGAAATCTCCTCTCCCAGTGGAACCATATATATTTTAACTCTCCGACCCCTATTAATTACTGCAATGAACAGTGGCATATGCCCGAAATGTGGTTTACCAAAGGAACTGTGTATTTGCGAAGAAGTCGCAAAAGAACAGCAACGTATTAGTGTTAAAGTAAGCAAGAGACGGTACGGCAAAGAAGTGACCGTTGTCGATGGTCTTGATCCTTATGAGATCGATTTAGAGGATCTTTCCAAGTACCTCAAAGGTCGGCTTGCATGTGGAGGCACCGTGAAGGAAAACTCTATTGAGCTTCAGGGAAATCACCGTAACAGAGTAAAAGACTTACTCACTGCACGTGGCTATAACCTCGAAAATATCAATTAACCAAATCAATATTTTTTCAGCTTCTCTCTTTTAGAGCTTCGGCTTGTATATCTGATAAAAAAAAGTTAGCTGTCAATGAATTCTTTTATCTTCTGATAAAGGAATTCATTTGCTTTTTCGATCTCTTCCTTATTTCCTCGAAATGCCAGAAGTTGCCGTTCGTCGTTGACCATATTCGCATAGTTGAGTGGGCGGGTAACGCTCACGACCTCGATGTTGAACTTCAAGGCCGCATCACGGATGATGCTTCTTGGCGTTCCCGGGGGAATAACTAGATCATATTCTTCGTCTGCCATGTTACTTCCCTATCTTTATGCGTTTTGCCATAATACAATGTCCGCCCCGAACCCCGCCGATCGGGCACTTTGGATGACCGATACTATTCATACATCTTCCCATAAGGGCTGCTCCGCGGGCAAGTCCGTCGTCCACGAAGACCAGGTGATCGACCGGATCGTCGTAGATCCCTCTCTCGGTCACACCTTCAAGAATATACTGGGGTTTGTTTCCGGAGATGATCGCCCGGCCGGTGAATCCGATCGAGCTGTTAGGTGGCAGGAAGTTTCTCTTGATACAAAGGTCGATGATCTTGAGTGCGGTGTTTGCACACACTCGGTCGACGACCTCTCTGATGACCTCCTTGTTTTCGTTTTTGGCAAGCTCTTCTCCGATCGCTTCTAACTCTGCTGTCCGATCTCCGTTGACACCAATATCTACCCCGATCAGCACAATGCCTGAATCTTCGGCGACATCAGCAC
>JAAYFR010000123.1 GCA_012728155.1 Bacteroidales bacterium
TCATCACCGAGCATCCCAATTATCAAGGTAGTTTGGGAACGGCTATTTCCGAAGCAATTGAACTGGCAATGCAAACGCCTAACTGCAAATATACGCTGGGAAGTGTACTTAACCACGTGGCGTTACACCAGACAATCATTGGATTGGAGGCCGAAAAGCAGATGGCGATGGCAGAAGAGTATCCCGATGTGGTGATTGGCTGTTTTGGAGGAGGATCCAACTTCTCCGGCATCAGCTTCCCATTCTTGCGTCACAATATAGCAGGAAAAAGCAACACGCGATTTATCGCTGCCGAACCGGCTTCCTGTCCCAAATTGACACGTGGGGAGTTCCGTTACGATTTTGGTGACGAGACCGGTTACACCCCCCTAATCCCGATGTACACCTTAGGACATAAATTTGCACCGGCCAATATCCATGCCGGAGGATTGCGCTATCATGGTGCCGGCAGCATCGTCAGCCAGTTACTCAAAGAGAAGCTGATCGAAGCTGTCAGCGTCAAACAGTTGGAGACATTTGAAGCGGGTATACTCTTTGCCCGCACTGAAGGTATCATTCCCGCACCCGAATCCACACACGCTATTGCTGTCGCCGTCCGGGAAGCGTTGCAAGCCAAAGAAGAGGGAAAGAAAAAGGTAATCCTGTTCAACCTCTCCGGGCATGGGCTGGTAGATATGGCTGCCTACGACCAATATTTGGCAGGGGATCTCTCTAATCATGAGGTTTCCGATGAAGAGATCGGCAAATTTTTAGCCGAATCAACACTTCTTTGAAAAGGGTATGAACACTATTTCACGCAAGATGATGAATACTCGAGCTGTCTCCATTGAATAGTTCCTAAGGAAATAATCGCATGAAAATAAGCGCTATGATGGATAAGCAGACAAAAAAGAGTGAAAAAATAACATAAATAATTTGGAAGTTTCATTTTTAGCATATACCTTTGGATGTATAAAGTTGAATGAGTTATTGCCGCATTGGTCGATTGGGAAACTCATCAATTACATTTTATGAACCGAGACTCGTTTATGGTATCAATGGCGGGCCGTAGCCTTCGGGATTCCGGTTTTACCGGGACAGCGGATTACAAAGATATCTTGACACTCAAATCCTGTCATAAGGAGTTTCGTCTTATTCCACCGATGCGGCTTTTTTATAAAAAGCAGATTAGCAAGAGGATCTTCTCTGATTGCAATCTGCTTTTCACTTTATAAAAATGAAAAAATATTGGGAACTTTTCCTTATCTTCTTCAAGATCGGCGCCTTCACTTTTGGCGGAGGCTACGCCATGATTCCCCTGATCCGCAATGAGGTGGTGAACAAGAAAGGGTGGTTGGAGGAGGATGAATTCATGGATATGCTTGCCATTGCCCAATCCATGCCGGGACCTATCTCGCTGAATACGGCACTCTTTGTGGGAAATAAGCGGCTCGGCTTCAAGGGAGGTCTCTTCTCGGGAGCGGGCATTATCCTACCCTCCTTTGTCGTGATCCTGCTGATCGCCATGGTATTCACCCAATTCAAAGAGAACCCGGTAGTGGAACGCGTATTCAAAGGCATCCGTCCCGCAGTGGTGGCATTGATTGTCGCCCCCCTCTTAAGCTTGGGGAAATCAGCCGGGGTGCGGTGGAAAAACCTCTGGATTCCTGTGGTAGTTGAACTTGCAGTGTGGCAACTGAGTATCTCCCCCATCTATATTGTGCTTGCAGCCATCCTTTTGGGTGTATCTCATTTCATCTATCTAAGAAAGGGAGTAAAGAAATAGAATGGAACTACTGGAGCTATATCTGGCGCTGTTTGTAGCATTCTTCAAAATCGGACTTTTCGGTTTTGGAGGAGTATATGCCATGCTGCCCCTTATTCAGCATGAAATTGTAGAGACGCATCAATGGATGACGATAAGCGATTTTACCGATATAGTGGCTATTTCACAGACCACACCGGGACCTATCGCCTTCAATTCGGCCACTTATATCGGTTACTCAGCGGTTACAGAGATGGGATTTGCGTCGGGTTATGGCGTAGTGGGTTCTGCAATTTGTACTTTTGCGGTAAGTATTCCCTCTCTTATCTTGATGACACTTGCCACTGCCTTTTTTTTCCGGCTCAAGAACAACCCCTGGATACAGTCGGCCCTCTCGGTATTGAAGCCGGCCATTATCGGATTGATTGCTTCTGCTGCACTGATACTGATCACTCCCTACAATTTTATCGATTATAAGAGCTGGATTATCTTCGGTGCGGTATTAGTGGCTTCCATTAAAAAAGTAGATCCGATCCTGCTTATTTTTCTCTCCGGTCTGACTGGATTCATTCTTTACTGAACAAAGATCTCTGATATTTCGAGTTCCTCGGTTTCGACTGCAGTTTCCTTTTGATATTCCTCCCCCTCTTTGATTGTCTCTTTCAATAACTTCTCGGCCTTCATCTTCCGACGGCTCTTCTTCCCGCTGCGGACAAGCAACAGCAGCAAAAACAGCAATAATCCGGCGATCACGACCAAAAACCAGGTCTCAGTATAAAACGGATCATTACTGTAATCAATCGCTATATTGAGGTTTATATCTTCCATATCAATCTTGTTCAATCTTGTTCAATCTCTGATAAGCAAGTCGCACTGTTCCATTGGGGAGATAGATGATACCACAGTAGGTAAATTCCAATCTTCCCAGTATCTGTTGCATCACCCGATTATCACGGTGCGTATCTACCCGGATATTGCCGCACTGCATGGAACACCACCGGAAGCAGGCTTCGGCCACTCCCTTTTCTTTTCCCGACGATGCGATACGGTGTACCGTCCCATAGGGGTCATTATTGAGCCATTTTCCCTCATAGATATGCTCGTATGTCGGATCATCACCAATCATAAAGCAGAAAGTGCCGACCAACTCTCCTGTCTGATTTTCACATACGAAACTGTGGCCGGCATCGATCTCCGAAGCGATATACTCTGTCGATGGATAGCCGTCTGCCCATTGAGTGGTATTTCCGACACGACTCATAAAATCACGTGCCATGGCATATATCTCCATCACCTTCGATAAATCGCTATGGGTTGTGGGGCGTATCCGGGTGATCACTTTTTCGCTGTTGTTTTCTTTGCCGCCGGTTTCTTCTCAGAAGATTTCGACGCAGTACTCTTCTCTGCCGCACTCTTGGCCTTAGTTTCTTTTGTCGCAGTACCTTTGGCAGCACCCTTTTTCACTTTGGATTCTTTTCCCTTATCGGTATCGGCCACGATCTTTTGACAATCTTCTAACGAGAGCTCTTCGGGCTTCTGGCTTTTCGGTATCTTATAATTTGATTTCTTATAGGCGATATAGGGACCGTAACGTCCATTCAACACCTGCAGCTCGGAATCTTCTTCAAATGTTTTGATGATCTTCTCCCTATCTTTTTTCTCTTTCGCCTCAATCAGTTCGATCGCCTCATCAAGTTGTATCTCCAACGGATCAACTCCCTTGGGCAAGGAGACAAACTTATTATTGTGGCGGATATAGGGTCCAAACCGTCCCACACCAACTACCACATCTTTCTCCCTGAACTCACCCAGGGTGCGGGGTAATTCAAACAATTTCAACGTCTCTTCAAGGGTGATGGTCTCAATGGATTGCGATTTCTGTAACGATGCAAAAAGTGGCTTCTCCTCTTCATCTCCGGTACCGATCTGCGCCATGGCGCCATAACGTCCGATCTTCACAGAGACCTGACGTCCCGTCTTGGGATCGCTCCCCAGTACCCGTTCGCCCGCCTTATGCTCAGTGCGCATCTGCGACGTCTCCTCCACGATAGGATGGAATATTTTATAGAAATCGGCAATCGACTTGTTCCACTGCGCCTTGCCTTCGGCGATTCGGTCGAAATCTTTCTCCACATTGGCGGTGAAATTGTAATCGATTACCGATGGGAAATATTCCACCAAAAAATCATTCACCACCATCCCTATATCGGTCGGCACCAATTTATTCTTATCAGCACCCACAATCTCTTTCTTGACGCTATCCTTGATCACTCCTTTTTTGAGGGTAAGGATATTGTAGACTCTCTCTTCCCCTTCCACATGGGTCTTTTCCACATACTCACGATTGATGATGGTGGAGATGGTCGGCGCGTAAGTTGAAGGGCGACCGATACCCAGTTCTTCCATCTTTCTTACCAGTGCCGCTTCGGAGTATCTTGCGGGGCGTTGTGTAAAACGTTCAGTTGCGTTGGTCTCCAACATGGCAAGCTCTTCTCCTTTTTTCATGGGAGGCAACATCCCCTCTTCTTGCTCTCCATTCTCTTCGTCGGTCCCTTCCAGATAAACCCGCAAAAAACCGTCGAATTTTATCACTTCACCATTAGCCACAAACTTACCGTCGTTATTGGAGATTGCAATATCGGCGGTAGTGCGTTCCAGTTCGGCATCTGCCATCTGCGAGGCAATAGTGCGTTTCCAGATCAGGTCATAGAGCCGTTTCTCCTGGAGAGTACCATCCACCTCGTGCGTACTGATATATGTGGGGCGGATCGCTTCGTGCGCCTCCTGTGCACCTTTCGACTGGGTGGCATATTGACGGCTTTTGATATATTTATCGCCATATTGCTCGCCGATCTCTCTCTTTGCAGTCCCGATCGCCAAGGCGGAGAGATGTACCGAATCGGTACGCATATAGGTAATCTTTCCTGACTCATAGAGCCGTTGCGCCACCATCATCGTCTGTCCTACCGAAAAGCCTAACTTACGTGATGCTTCCTGTTGCAAGGTGGAAGTGGTGAAGGGTGGTGCAGGAGATTTCTTCGCCGGGCGGACATTTACATCCCCTACGGTAAAGGTTGACGATTTGAGATTTTCCAACAGCGCCAGCGCTTCGGTTTTACTCTTCAACCGTTTATTGTATTCAGCCTTGATCTCGGACTGGGGTCCATTTTCCTCTTTGGCGAAATGGGCCACAATGCGGTAAGCCGCTTCCGATTTAAAATTCTGTATTTCCCGTTCCCTTTCAACGATCAGGCGTACCGCCACCGACTGCACTCGTCCGGCAGAGAGGGCAGGCTTAATCTTTCTCCACAACACGGGTGAGAGCTCGAAGCCCACGATACGATCAAGTACCCTTCTCGCCTGTTGTGCATCAACTAAATTCTGGTCGATCTTCCGGGGGGTTTGGATAGCCCGCTGAATAGCATCCTTGGTAATTTCATGGAATACAATCCGTTTGGTCTTCTCCTCTTTCAGATCCAACGCATCATAAAGATGCCATGAGATTGCCTCCCCTTCACGATCCTCATCAGAAGCGAGCCATACCATCTCTGCTTTTTTCGCTGCCGCTTTCAGTTCAGCGACAACTTTTTTCTTGTCGGATGGGATTTCGTAAATTGGCGTGAAGCCGTTCTCTACATCAATGCTAAAATCTTTTTTCTTCAGATCACGAATATGCCCATAGCTGGACATCACATGAAAATCCTTCCCGAGAAAACTCTCAATTGTTTTTGCCTTTGCCGGCGACTCAACGATAACCAGGTTTTTATTCATTCAAATATGCTCTTTCTTCTTATTATTCATTAGGAAACGATAGACCACCAACCCATCAGAGGGATGTTTTCACTCACCTTAGATAGATTTCCTGTCAGGCTTTTCGGGTGCAAAAGTACTAATTTTGTGTAAAGTACACCACTTTTTTTTGAATTTCCTTTTTTATTAAGGTATTTACAAGAGTCAAAGCGAGATTTCTTTTCTATCTGTATCTCTCTTCCACAACCCTATCTTTCATCGATCCACAATGGTCACTCCATGAATGGAAATCAACATGTTATTGAGACGAGGAGATAATGAACGGCGTACCTCTAAATGCATCCGACAGCTCTCGGTAAAATCTTGTCTCCACTTCACCTCTTCAAACTGTTTTAACACACGCATCACCTCGTTGAGCAAGGCATAATCGAAAATAATCTCAATGGCGTCATCTACTGTCTTCTCCACGATTTCCGCATTGCCGATAGCCTCGGCGGCTGCCTCTTTATACGCTTTGATCAATCCTCCCGTCCCAAGGAGGGTGCCACCGAAATAGCGCACCACGGTAATCAGCACATCGGTCAGCTCCGCCTAGTTGATCTGTCCCAGGATAGGTCTTCCCGCCGTTCCCGACGGCTCACCATCGTCGTTCGACCGGAATTCGGTTCTCTCCCATCCTAACATATAAGCCCAGCAGAGATGGCGGGCATCATAATATTTCTTACGCTGCGCCTCCACAATCTCCTTCACCTCATCAACACTCTTTACCGGGAAGATATGCGCGATAAACTTGCTCTTCTTCTCGGTGATAAATCCTTCGGCACTATCAATTATGGTTTTATAGATGTCAATCACCTCTCAAATTTTTGTTCGTCTCATCCTCTTCCGGCTCTTACACAACGAAATCAGGGGTATCATATTGGGTGCAAATATAACAAATAATATCGAATTTCAATTTTTATCAATTCCGCCGACTTCACCGGATGAATTACTCCAAAGTCTGCTCTGTCTGGTTTCTGTTTATATATAAACTTTTACCTATCTTTGTCCTCATCTCTGATCAGAAGAAGCACAATTGGAGTGATCTCCATGTACTTCAATAAGATAGTGATGAAAAAAATCTTGACCACAAAAAATGATACCCACAATGCGTTTATATAGACAAATCACTCTGTTTTTGATCTCCGCATTTCTTTTTTTCCCAGCTTGGGGAAGACAGAGTGGAAAAGAACGCCCAAAGGTGGGCGTAGTGCTCAGCGGTGGCGGTGCCAAGGGGTTTGCCCATATCGGTGCGTTGAAAGTGCTGGAAGAGGTAGGCATACCGATTGATTACATTACAGGCACCAGCATGGGTGCTATTGTGGGCGGGTTATATGCCATCGGTTACGACACCCATGCCATCGATTCGCTCATCAAACAACAGGACTGGATGTACCTGTTAACCGACGACATCTATCGGGAGCATCTCCCCGCCTCATTGAAAGATAATCCGGGTGGTTTTATCCTTTCGCTCCCTTATGAAGTGAGGCTCAAGGAAAGAACCGGCCAAGTGCGGTTACCACCGGGTGTAGTTGCCGGACAGAATCTCTACAGTCTCTTTTCGAACTTGACCATCGGCTATCAACATCCGATGAATTTCAACGATTTGCCGATTCCTTTTGCATGTATCGCCGCCGACTCCCGCAGCCGTCAAGAGGTAGTGATGAGAGAGGGGGTGCTGCAGGAAGCGATACGGGCAAGCATGGCAATCCCAGGTTTATTCGCACCGGTCGAAAAAGATTCTATGCTGTTGGTTGACGGTGGCATCATCAATAATTTCCCGGTAGATGTAATTCGGGAGATGGGAGCCGACATCGTGGTCGGCGTGATTATGCCCCACGATCAAGAGAGCCCGGATCATCGCCGTGGCACGCTTGCCGAAGTGGTGGAACAGCTCAGCAATTTTATGGGGAGAGAGAAGCGGAGCATGAATATTGCCGATACCGATATCCTGATTAAGCCCGACACCGACCCATATGGAATGCTTAGTTTCGAAAGGGAATCGATCGACACCATCATCACCCGGGGGGAGGTAGCGGCACGCAACAAATGGGAAGAGCTTACAAAATTGAAAGAGAGGATAGCCATCACTGATCATTCTGATGCCGGAGAAAAGAGTGCCACTGCATTTGGTGCGACCCGGCAAACAATCGAAAACCGATATATCAAGATGGATACGTTAGCGATACAGACTATTCGATTCGAGGGAATCTCCCAAGCGGAGGAGGCAGAGCTGATCAAAATAATAAACCTGAAAGAGAATAAGATCACACGCGCTCAACTGGAGAGCATCACCTCCCGCATATACGGAAGCGGTTTCTTCAACAGAGTCTATTACCGGCTTGATGGCGAATTTCCATTCGATCTGGTATTCACGGTTGAGAAGAAAGACTTTCACACACTCGACCTTGGTGTACGCTTCGACACGAGAGATATGGCTGCCATCCTCGCGCATACATCCGTCCGGCTCAACTCCTCGTTAAATTCTGTGTTTGACATGACCACACGGTTAAGCCGTAACCCATATTTGAAGTTGGACTACTTCATCAATCGTGGTATCTTTTACAGGGGCGGGATCTCTGCCCGGATAAGCCGTAATGATATCGATATCAGGGAGCGTGGCAACTTCGCATATAAACTCGACTTTGTCAGAAGTGGTATCGATCTCAATTTTTCGGAGTTTTACATCAATGATCTCAGGCTTCACTTAGGCGCCAGCTTCGACAATTTTCATTTTCTCTCCAGACCTATTGGTCACAGTGAAGGGATTAAAGGCGGCTATCAACTAAAAAACAGAAGCCATATCAACTACTTTATCAGTGGAACATACGACAATCTCAACCGAAGTTATCTCCCTACTACCGGCCAATATTTCTCTTTTCAATATGGCTTATATACCGACAACTTCTTCCAGATGCAGAATAAAGCGCCCCTTAATATATTGAGTCTGAATTTTTTCAAACCATTGAGGTTATCTGACAAACTCTATATCACCCCGGAATTGTCGGGAAGAGTAGTTATCAACGCAAGCGACAGCATCCCATTGCTCTATGGCAATTTCGTAGGTGGACAAAACAAAAGCCACTACCTTCCACAACAAATAGCCTTGCAAGGCTCCAAAAGCATGGAATTGATGAAAAAGACAGTTGTCTCGGTCTCAGCCAATATCCGTCACCTTTTTTCTTCCCGTCAGCTACTTTTTATCAACCTGAATGGCGTAATGCATCAGGATGATCTTCTGAAACAATTCAACGGAAAATTTTTCTTTGGAGGAAGCCTCGGCTACACCTACAACACTATTGTGGGACCACTCACCATTGAGTTGGGCTACTCCAGCCTCTCCCGCTCAATCTATCCCTATGCGAGTATTGGCTATTACTTTTAATCCACATTGCAACCCGATTGTACAAGGAGGTCATATTTCTGCTGGTGTAGTGTTGAAGTAGAGCAAGCAGACCGAGATCGATTTTCCCTATCGAGTCGCCTTTAAAAAATACCCGCCAAACCGGATATGGAACCGGAATGGCGGGTAAAAATTCAACACTTGGAAGCCCCGCAGTTGCGGCATTTGAGGCATCCCTCCTGATAGATCAATGTCTCCTGACCGCAGACGGGACATTTCTGACCTTTGGCTTCGGTCTCGTTGGGCAGATATTTCTTCAGCGCCCGCTCCACACCGTTCTTCCAGGTGTTGATGGTCTCACTGTCGAGCTCCAAGCCCGACACCAGTTTGATCACCTGATCGATCGGCATACCGTAACGCAATACACCAGAGATCAACTTGGCATAGTTCCAGTACTCGGGATTGAACTTGCCATCCAACCCTTCAATGGTCACCTTGTACCCCCGCCGGTTCTGGAACTGGAAGTCGTAATGCTTGCGGCCGTCGCTATCGTACGCCTTGATAATCTTCCCGGAGGTGACTGTCTTGGGCAGCATGATGCCATCATCCTCATCGTTGATCCCGGTAAAGATCTCATAGGGTCTTCCGTTGTGTAACCCGATGAAAGCGATCCATTTCTCCTTATTATTCTGGAATTTGATCACATCGGCTTCCAGCTCCCCGGGGCGAGAAGTAAGCACTGCCGGCAATTCGTAACAATCGTCCTCTTTTTCTTTCTCTTCCTTGTCGTCATTGGAGATAAGCACGCCGGCACGCGACCCGTCGCGATAAACCGTACAGCCTTTGCAACCGCTTTTCCACGCCTCCATATACAAATCACCGACCAACTCCTCATCCACATCATTGGGCAAGTTGATGGTCACGCTGATAGAGTGATCCACCCATTTCTGCACCCTGCCCTGCATCCTCACCTTCTGCAGCCAATCCACATCGTTGGAGGTGGCTTTATAATAAGGCGATTGCGCCACCAGTTCCTCGATTTCTGCATTGCTGTAGCGTTTGGTAGTGGAATACCCATTGGCCTCCATCCAGGTGACGAACTTATGGTGGAAGACTGTATACTCTTCCCAGGAATCGCCGTTTTCATCCACAAAGTCGATCTTCACCTCTTTGTCGTTCGGGTTCACTTTGCGACGGCGGGTATAGACGGGCAGGAAGACCGGTTCTATCCCTGAAGTGGTCTGCGACATCAGGCTGGTGGTACCGGTTGGAGCAATGGTCAACAAGGCGATATTGCGTCTCCCATATTCAGCCATATCTTCGTACAATTGAGGATCCACCTCTTTCAGGCGCAGTATAAAGGGATTATTTTTCTCTCTTTCGAAATCGAATATCTCGAATGCTCCCCGCTCTTTTGCCATCTCCACCGATGAAGCATAGGCATTGAGCGCCACATTACGGTGTACTTTCTCCGAGAAATCGTTTCCTTCATCCGTTCCATAACGGATACCCAGCGCTGCCAGCATATCACCTTCGGCGGTGATACCCACACCGGTACGGCGTCCTTGCAGGGTTTTCTTCCGGATCTTTTCCCAAAGATTCCGTTCCGAATATTTCACCTCCTCCGATTCAGGATCAGACTCAATTTTCCCGAGGATCAGATCAATTTTTTCCGATTCCAGATCCACGATATCGTCCATGATTCGTTGTGCCAGGCGGACATGCTTGCCAAACTGCTCAAAATCGAAATAGGCATCTTCCCTGAACGGGTTCACCACGTAGGAATAGAGGTTGATGGCCAGCAGTCCGCAGCTGTCATAAGGACACAACGGAATTTCACCGCACGGGTTCGTCGATACGGTCCTGAAGCCCAGGTCGGCATAACAATCGGGGATCGACTCCCGGATGATGGTATCCCAGAATAGCACACCCGGTTCCGCCGATTGCCATGCGTTATGCACAATCTTTTTCCATAACTTCTCGGCATCGATTGTTTTTTCATATTTGGCATTTGCGGAATCGATAGGGAATTGCTGCACATAAGGTTTTCCTTGTGATACAGCTTCCATGAAGCCATCGTCAATTTTTACAGAGATATTGGCGCCGGTTACTTTACCTTGTTCCAGCTTGGCATTGATAAAGTCTTCCGAATCGGGATGCTTGATAGAGACGCTCAACATCAGTGCACCACGACGTCCATCCTGCGCCACTTCGCGTGTGGAATTGGAATAACGCTCCATAAAAGGCACCAACCCCGTGGAGGTGAGTGCCGAATTCTTTACCGGCGACCCCTTCGGGCGGATATGAGAAAGATCGTGTCCCACTCCACCACGGCGTTTCATCAACTGCACCTGCTCTTCATCGACACGGATAATTGCGCCGTAAGAGTCGGCATCGCCATCCATTCCGATCACAAAGCAATTCGACAAGGATGCCACCTGGTAATCGTTACCGATGCCGGTCATGGGACTGCCCTGGGGAATGATATAACGAAAACGGTCGAACAGGTCGAACAGCTCTTTTTCGCTCAACGGGTTGGCATATTTCTTTTCAATTCGTGCCACCTCTTTGGCCAGTCGCCAATGCATATCTTCAGGTGTTTTCTCATAGATAGCACCCTGACTGTCTTTAAGGGCGTACTTGCTTACCCATACCTTGGCAGCCAGTTCATCGCCCTGAAAGTACCCTAACGAGGCTTTATAGGCTTCGTCGAAAGTGTATGTCTTCTTCTTCATCAGGAAAAAATTATATAATAAAAAAAGTTTTAAAATACTTACTTATTTTCTAAATCGACTCTACAACTCTTCAATGTGAGATTTTGGCTCTGCAAGTTTATAAAAAGTTTCCAATAGTGCAAAATATTTTCCTATTTATTTATCAACATAAAGAAAAAGTTTTCCGGAATTATTTATATATAACTGACAATAAGCATTTTAATTTTTAGATAACTAGAAAAAGTTTTCCGTTTTGTTCAACCATATTGAATTTCAAACAAATAAATTAGAAAAGAACAAATTAATATAATTGGGAGAAAGATAACTTAGCAATCATTCAATAGAAAAAAATCTACGAGAAATAAACTCCGAGAGATTTAATATACCTTCTCGATATTGGAAAAATGCGTTAATTAAAATTCACACCATCCGGCACATCTAAAAAAAAGTGATCGACAACAGGATGGGAAACGGTTGGAAAAATGAGAATGTATTATTTTCATCCATCATTTTACCAATGATATCCTCAAATAATAAAATTTATGTCTATTTTTGTCTGCTGATTGATCAAATTTTATGCTGATCGGCTTGTTTTATGTATCACCATTATAATATTGTCTTTCGGAATGAGAAGATGGCGTATTGAAGACTCTGAGGAGTTGTATAATATCAACGGTTGGGGAAACGGTTATTTCTCCGTGAATGAAAAAGGACATGTGCAGGTAACTCCGCGCAAACAGGCGGGCGACAGTGTAGATTTGAGTGATCTGATGCGTGAGTTGTACCTGCGCGATGTTTCAGCTCCCGTATTAATTCGATTCCCGGAGATTCTCGACAATCGTATTGAGAAGATATTCCAAAGTTTCGCCATCGCATCCAAAGAATATGAATATGATGCCCAGAATTATATCATTTACCCTATCAAGGTAAATCAGATGAGGCAAGTGGTGGAAGAGATCGTGTCGAGTGGAAAAAAATTCAATATCGGCCTCGAGGCTGGCTCCAAGCCGGAGTTGCATGCCGTATTGGCAATCAATACCGACAATAATTCACTGATCATTTGCAACGGCTATAAGGATGAAAGCTATATAGAATTGGCGCTGCTGGCGCAAAAGATGGGAAAGAAGGTATTCATTGTGGTAGAGAAGCTGAACGAACTTCACTTGACCATCAAGATTGCCAAACGGTTGAAGGTAAAACCCAATATCGGCATCCGGGTGAAACTGGCCAGCTCCGGCAGTGGAAAATGGGAAGAATCGGGTGGCGACGGCAGTAAATTCGGGCTCAATTCGAGTGAACTGTTCGAAGCCATGGAGGTGCTCAAGACAAACAAGATGGAGGAATGTTTTCAGCTGATTCATTTTCATATAGGGAGTCAGATCACCAAGATACGCCGCATCAAGACCGCACTCCGTGAAGCAGCCCAGTTCTATGTGCAATTGCACTCGCTGGGATTCAAGATTCAGTATGTGGATATAGGAGGGGGATTGGGAGTTGATTATGACGGCACTCGTTCCTCTTTCACCGAAAACAGCATCAACTACTCCATCCAGGAGTATGTGAATGACTCGGTATTTGCTTTTGTGGATGCTGCCAACAAAAACGAGCTACCTCACCCCGACATCATCACCGAATCGGGGCGTGCATTAACAGCACATCATTCCGTATTGATCTTCGAAGTATTGGAAACGGCCACCTTGCCGGCATGGCCCGAAGACCAGGAGTTAGAAGAAGATGCCCATGAATTGGTAAAAGAGCTCTATAATATATGGGATACACTCACCCAACCACGGATGTTGGAGGCTTGGCACGATGCGCAGCAGATCAGGGAGGAGTCGCTCGACCTTTTCAGTCTCGGGATGCTCGACCTGAAAACACGGGCGCAGATGGAGCAGCTCTATTTCTCGATTATCCGGGAGATCAACGTCACCAGCAACCGCTCCAAGCATGCACCGGAAGAGCTGAGGCAGCTGTCTACCCTCTTGCCCGATAAATATTTCTGCAATTTCTCCCTCTTCCA
>JAAYFR010000124.1 GCA_012728155.1 Bacteroidales bacterium
GCCATGGATCATTCATGGCTATCGGAGTAAACCGGAACTTACCGAACGGCTTGTAAAAGAGGGTTTTCTCTTTTCTATTGGAGAGAATATCAATGTGGATTCCATGCAACTGATACCGCTCGACTCCCAATTCTGTGAAACCGATGAGGGGGAGATGTCTATCCGTCAGGTCTATCTGCAAACTTCGCGGGCATTGAATATGAATGTTGAAGAGTTTGCCGATATAGTAGCTGCGAATATAGATCGGATATTTCCTACACTTCAACCCCCCAAATCCTATTATCCCGATGAGGAAGAGGACGACTTAAGTTCAACTTAGAAGTGCAACACTTTCGCTAGTTCTTTTATTGATTTTATTTCAACCATAAACTATGAAAAACACCGCGGGGGTTTGTCAAGCGCTTGGGGGTGCGACACCCCCAAAGAGTGTCAGCCGGCAACATAATTTAATAAAAAAGGAGACCAAAGTCTCCCTAAAATTGACTATTATGTTGCTTATGCACAAAAACAAACAGTTTACTTCAGAGCAAAGATACAGAATATATTTAAGACTGGAAGAGGGAGCGAGTAAAAGGGATATTGCCTCACTCATAGGTGTCTATCTGACTCTTTCAGGTCAAAACGGAGAGGATGTTTTCTTTTAAGATATAGAAAATTATTATCTTTACGGTTCAATACCCAATTCCCAAAAAAAATGAGAATGAAAACTTCAAAATTAATACTGTTTTTCTGCCTTTTCTCTGTGGCTTCCATCAGTTATCTTTTTGCCCAACAGACCGGTAGTATTGTTTATGTGGATGCGAAAGAACTGACTCTGATAGGCAAAGCTAATTCCACACCTCATCTTTATCATCGGATTGATACGTTACAATATCAGGGAATGCCGGCTGTGGTGAAGGAGTTATTTACTAATTCGGCAGGGTTGGGCATTGTTTTCACAACCAATAGCAATGCGATTTCGGCACGATGGTCCACCGTAAACCCAAAGACAGGTAGCAATATGACTGCCATCGCGCATAAAGGTCTTGATCTCTATATAAAACGGGACGGCAAATGGATTTTTGCCGGAGTGGGACGCCCGACAGCCAATTCCACTACAGCACAGATAGTGGAGAATATGGAGGATGGAGAGAAAGAATGCCTGCTCTATCTTCCCTTGTATGATGAAATCAAGCGTTTGGAAATTGGAGTCTCTGCGGATAGTTTTATAAAACCCTCCGCAGATCCGTTCTGCAAGAAAGTGTTGGTCTATGGTTCCAGCATCACCCAGGGGGCATCGGCCAGCAGACCGGGAATGGCATATCCCGCACGTTTGTCCAGAAAGTCGGGTATCAACTTTATTAATCTGGGATTAAGCGGAAATGGGAAAATGCATCAACCGGTAGCCGATATGCTTTCGGATATGGAAGCGGATGCCTATATCCTTGATTGTGCAGCCAATCCAAGCCCGGATGAGATCACCCAACGCACCGGATATCTTGTGAAAACTATCCGCGATCGACATCCTGATGCGCCAATCATTATGATCCAGAGTGTAGTGCGTGAAAGTGGTAACTTTGATATGAAAATTAATAAACGTGTGTCAGGGCAAAACAGAAATTTCAAACTTGAATTTGAGAAATTAAAGTCCGCAGGAATAAAGGACCTCTATTTTATTGAGGGCGAACTTCTGGGTGCCGACCATGAAGGGACTACGGATGGTGTGCATCCCAATGATTTGGGTTTTGACAGAATTTTGGATGTGATTGAAAGACCTATCCTGGAGATTCTCCAACAATATGGGATATAAATAAGATGATGAATAATCCACAAGTTAGAAATAAAATAATTGATAATGAAAAGAAATAGATTACATGCTGTTATTGTTTTTGTTTCTTTAATTTTTCTTACAGCGTGTAAAAGCCCGTCGGGATTAGTGTCGCAAGGTATAAGGGATGCTGAGGCGATAAGGGCCGATTTGATGAATCCTGATTTGAACAAAGTACTTGTTGTGGCGCATCGGGGCGATTGGCGTTATGCGATGGAAAACTCACTGCCGGCCATAGAAAATGCTATAAAAATGGGAGTAGATGTGGTGGAACTGGATATCCAGCGTACAAAAGACGGACAGCTCATACTGATGCATGATGCTACGTTGGATCGTACCACTACCGGAAAAGGTAAAGTCGCAGAGTGGACTCTGGACTCTATTAAGACGTTAAGATTAAGGAATGGATGCGCGATTAGGACAAAAGAGGTGGTACCGACATTGGAAGAGGTGCTTTTATTGGCAAAAGGAAAAATTTTACTGAACTTGGACAAGGCCGACCGTTATTTTGAGGAAGTGTATGCCCTTTTGAAGAAGACCGGTACCGAACGGCAAATAATCATGAAAGGAAGTAAATCACCCCAGGAGGTCAAAGAGCAGTTCGGGAGCTATCTCAACGACGTTATCTATATGCCTATTGTCAATCTGGACAAGGGAAATGCTGAGAAAATAATCGATGATTTCATATCCGATTTTAATCCTATGGCATTCGAACTGCTTTTTGTTTCCGATACAAATCCTCTTCCCAAACAGTTGGTCACCAAGCTGAAAGGGAAATCGCTGATTTGGTATAATACATTGTGGGACACCATGGCAGGAGGGCATGATGATGATATGTCGCTGGATGATCCGGATAAAGGCTATGGTTACCTGATTGATACT
Organism: Bacteroidales bacterium; assembly: GCA_012728155.1. Taxonomy (GTDB): domain Bacteria; phylum Bacteroidota; class Bacteroidia; order Bacteroidales; family Dysgonomonadaceae; genus Proteiniphilum. Next base: position 2,690 of record JAAYFR010000124.1, read on the forward strand.
TTGGGAGCACGCCTGATCCAAACCGACCGGCCGGGTTATTTATTGGAATATCTTAAAGGAAGAGGTTTGCGCAATTAAATGCTCCCCCCCTTTTTTCGATATTAATAAAGGTTTGAAATTGTTAAAATATTTTACTCCTGTTTTTGTTTGACCATAAGATGGATATATTTTCTGGTGATTTTAGGTGAAGAGGCTTGCATATTAAATAATAACCTGAGTTTTGGATAAGGAAACTAATTTTTTTTCATGAAAAAGTAAGCATAGCTTCAGATTTTTTGTTATATTTGTATTTGACAATCAA
>JAAYFR010000125.1 GCA_012728155.1 Bacteroidales bacterium
AACATGAAGATAAACAGGCAATTGATTGAAATGGAGCATAATGAGAGGATGCGTGAAAAAGAGGTTTCGAGGATGAAGATCAATTTTTTCACCAACATCTCACATGAAATCCGCACCCCGTTGACGTTGATCTCTGCTCCGCTGGAAAAACTCTATACAACTGTAAAATTTGATGAAACTAATTTGAAATTATTGGATACTGTTTACCGGAATGTCCAAAGGATGTTGCAATTAGTGAATCAACTCATGGATTTTGTAAAAATGGAGAACGGAGTCCTATTGCTGCATGTCCAATTGGCCGATATAATCCAGACATTAGAGCATATTTACGAATCATTCTTCTATTTGGCGGAAAGAAAGGGTGTGAAATTATTGTTTGATCCCCAGTTTGATGAGCAACAGGTGTGGATTGATACGGATAAAATAGAGAAGATAATGTATAATTTACTCTCTAATGCCATAAAGCATACGCCTGAAAATGGGGTGGTTGAAATCTATACGTGCTTGCTAAATAGGGAGGAGTCTGTTTTCAAATATGGTAATAGACTTCAACCTGGCTGCAATTCGTTCGTGGAGATTATCGTTTCCGATTCGGGTCCCGGTATTCCGGAGGATAAGCTTAAGGAACTTTTCATCCGTTATCGTCAAATTGACGGTTCATCAGGATTCAATGTTGACTATAGCGGAAGCGGAATTGGGCTGCATTACACCAAAGCGCTCATAGAAAACCATAAAGGAGAGATATCGGCTCGGGTAAAACCGGAAAAGGGAATGGAGTTTTCTTTCATTATCCCGGTAGATGATGTTTATGCCAAAAAGGATAAGGGTACAAAAAAGAAAGATATTTTCACGACAGAGGTATTTAACACGCGATTGATTTTACAAAAAGATACTGAAGTGTCAGATCGGAAAAAGTGCCATTTGGTTTTAATCGTGGAAGATAATGTGGAATTAATGGATTTTATCTCCGACTTGCTCTCCGGAGAATATGATGTGATAGAAGCATATAACGGAAACAGCGCATTGCAGATTCTACAAAAGAAATCGCCTGATTTGATATTAAGTGATGTGCTGATGCCGGGTATTTCCGGTTATGAATTGTGTGCCCGTGTGAAAAACAATCCTGAGCAGTGCCATATTCCGGTGGTGTTACTCACCGCGAAGACGGCAATGCCGGATCAGATAGAGGGACTCGAGCAGGGGGCAAATGCCTATATCTGCAAGCCATTTAATGCCGATTATCTTTTGTTGACAATTCGTAATATTCTGAAAAATAAGGAAATATTGCGGAAATATTTTTCAACACCCCGAAAGAAGGCGGGTGATTCCATACCGGTTACTTTAAACCGTTATGACCAAATATTTATGGATAAATTGACCCTTCTGCTCGAAACAAAACTGTCCGATCCGGATCTGAATATAGACTATCTGACCCGGGAATTGGGATTTAGCAGGACTGTCTTCTATAGAAAAATAAAAGGCCTTACAGGTATCTCTCCCAATGAATTTCTGAAAAATTATCGACTGAAACGCGCTGCCGAGAAGATATCAAATGATTCGGCATCTTTGATTGAAGTTTCTGAGCAAACCGGTTTTAGCTCCTATTCTTATTTTTCAAAATCGTTCAAAAAACATTTTGGTGTGACACCTACAGACTATGGCAAGATGTGACAGCAGAAAATTTTCGATATCAGGAACGATAACTATCTTGTAATAATTACAAAGTGAAAACAGTGTCGATAAATATAGAATTATTGTATCGTTGTTGTAAACGAGTGATTCCCGCTCCCGACGGATATGTAATCATCCTGTTGAGGCAGATACAGCTTGGCGGTACAATTAAGTGGAACGGAGAGATCCATTTTGAATTGATCACCTTCAATTTTCCAGCTTACGGCGATTGTTCCATATAGGGTGTCGTAGGATGCATCTACAAATTTCAGGTCCCCCACCGGCTTGGGTGCGATCACAATATTCTGGAAACCGCTGTACTCTTCCGATCTTATTCCTGCCAGTGATTGGTAGAACCACTCCTCTATCTGTCCCATCATGAAATGGTTCCAAGATGCGCCGTCCCTGGGATCCCACAGTTCGGTAAGCGTGGTAATGCCGAATTGCAACTGAAAACCGTACCCCGGCACTTCCCGGTGATTATGCATCTTGTACATGATCTCATCCAACCCGTTGTTGGCCAGCGACTGGAACAGATACCTGTTGCCCGGGTTGCCTGTGGAGAGCCGATAGCCTTTCTCTTCAATATCTTTCACCAGATTGCCTAATACGGCCTGCTTGTATTGGGGCTCCACAATACCCGCAAAGAGCGGCATGGCATTTGAAGCCTGGCTTCCGCTACCGTATTGGCATGTTTCTTCATCAAAGAACTCTTTATTGAAAGCCTCCTTTACCTGCTTGGCAAGATCGGTGTAATAGGTGAAGTCGGCGCTATTGCCAGTTATTTCGGCTGCCTGTGCCAGGTAATCAATCGCCATATAATAATGGGCGGAAGCCGACAGGGGTACTGGCGTGTTTTTAGATACGCCATAGGGCTCCTCTTCACGGTAGTCGCACCAGTCGCCCAGCCCGTGGGAGACGATATGGCCGGTAGCTGTGGTGGAGAGGTAATCGACATATCTCTTCATTACGTCGTAATATTCCATGATCAGGGATTTATCCCCATAGAATTTGTAATAGTTGAAAGGGAGGAATACGGCAGTGCTTCCCCATTCGGGGGAGTCGCGGAAGCCACCTACAAAGACAACATATTCTGGGGCGATATCGGGGACAAGACCGTTTGGCAGCTGAGCATCGCGTATATCCCGCATGATCTTCGGAGCGAATGTGGTCAAATCAAAATTATAAAATAACCCCGGCCCGTTTAGATGTACCTGTTCTAACCATCCTAATTTCTCACGGTGGGGACAATCGGTGAATACCGCATGCATATTACTTTTGATAGCATTCACAATAATCCGGTGGGCCTCATTGAATATCTCGTTGGAGCAGTGAAAACGGCCTGTAGGTCTGTTGGAATTATAGACGAAATGAGATTTTACCTCTTCGGGCTGTATGCCGTCCACCTGAATATATTTATAACCATAATAGGCGAAACGGGGTTGCCATACCTCCTGGCCCCCTCCCTTCAAGGTATATTCGTAATAGTGTGGCGATCCCGACTGTGACTGGTTGACAGCCCCCTCTTCATCAATCCGTTCACCAACTGTCAACCTCACCTTGTCGCCCTCCTTGCCCGACACCTTGATGCTTGGGAAACCGGAGAGGTTCTGCCCCATGTCGTAGACATAAGCATCACCCACCTCTTTTATCTCCACGGGTGTAAAGGTCTCCACTATCTTCACCGAAGCGGTGGTCTGTGGAGTGAGTCGGCCGTTGGGTGCACCTTGTACCACTACCGGCTGCCAGTCGGAATCGTCAAACCCCTGCTTGTTCCACCCTTTTTGTTCCAGTCCGGCATCATAATCTTCACCGCCAAACATGTCGTTGAAGAGGATGGGGCTGGGAACATATTTCCAACTTTCATCCGAAGTGATTTCTTGTTCAGTGCCGTCCTTATAGGTTATACGGAGTTTGAAAAAGAGGGTAGGAGGGCCGAAACTCACTTGGAACTTCACATAGCGTCCACCCTGCTGGTTGAAAAATCCGTTCCCCAGCAGTACGCCGATCGCATTGTTGCGTTGCAGGGAGTTGGTGATATCGTAGGCATTGTAGTAGATGGTCTTGTCGTAATCGCTCCACATCGGGTCAAACTGTGAATCTCCCACTTTCTTACCGTTCAACGTCAGCTCATAATGTCCCAATCCACTGATATAGATAATGGCATCTTTAACCTTCTTGTCGGTTGAGAACTCCTTCCTCAGATAGATACTTCTCCTGGAAAGTGGATGGCTCTCTTGCCACTTTTTCCCTGCTTCGGAGGAGATAGACAATCCATGGTAATTCCTCCCTTCCGGAATATTGGCATCTTTCCGGTCGATTGCGCCGATCCATTGGGCTTGTAATTGTGGATGCGACGGCGCCATTCGGAATCTGTTCATTTCACTCCATGATGAAGCGTTATCATCAGGATCCCATACCTTGACTCTCCAGAGATACTCTGCGCCCGGTTCCAGTATTTGAGATCCACTATATTGCAACCGTTGGCTCTGATTGGATTGCACTTTTCCCGAATCCCATATTTTCATATTTTCTTGATTGACACGGGCATATAGTTCGATGGTGTAAGCAGATTGATCTACTCCCTGCTTGGCAGATTGCAGTTGCCATCCGAAGTGAGGTTTCTCGGAAACCAATAATGGTTCTTGCTGATAATCGCAAGTGAGTTTTACGATCTTGATTTGATCGGGATGATTTCCGCATGCTGTATGAAGCATGCAAATCAGGGAGATGAGCAGGAGAATTAAAATTCCATTTTTTGGGAATTTGTGTGAAATGGGTAGTTGGTTTAGTAGAGGCATATTATTTTTTATTTAACGAAAACGTTCAATTTCACAAAATTAAAAAAATATTTCCATTTTGTAAGTTATTTGGAATGATATAAGGACTAAGAGATTTGATATCCTTACAAAGAAAATTCCACAAAATATTTTCCACTACTCAGACAAGGAGGATCGTTTGAGATAGGAAGAACCTTGTTGTCCACCTGAATGGCTGTCGCACCTTTGGGAGGAACAAGCCTCGCGGTTGATCCGACCGGCACCTCTATTTCCATCATCATTTTATTATCCTCCAATTCCCAGTGTACCGCTATCTTCCCATAGGGGGTTATCTGGCTTGTTTTCGCCCAAGTGATTCCTTCCGGGATTTGCGGGTCGACTAAAAATTCTCGGTATGCCGTCATTCCCGGATTCATTCGAATACCGCCGATAGCCTGATAAAACCATTGTCCTACACCGTTGAAGCAGTTATGGATCCGGCTTCTCTCCCCGTTCCAATGCTCCCATGTGGCGGTAGCACCCTGATCCAGCATATAGAGGTAGCCGGGATAACCTCTTTTCTTCAGCATGGAGTAGATAAAGTCGGGTTGATGAGCCTTTGCCGCCCATTCCATCATGACCGGTATTCCGACCAGTCCGGTATTGAGATGTCCTCCAAATTCGTGGGTGGTACGTTCTATCAGTTGGTTGGTCACCTTTTCTCTCAACTCTTCGGGAGTGGCTCCGGCAAGCATCGGGAAGATCATATCAATTTGGGAGCCGGTGGCATAGATTCCCTTTTTCTCATCATAAAAAGTCTCGTGTATTCTATCTCTGAGCGCATCTCTCTTTTGGAGGTAATAACTTGCTTCCTCCGATTCTTTACCCAGTACCAAGGCAATGTTCATCATCTGGTTGAAACAGCGGGAGAGATAGCAGTTGTTGACTAAGTCTACCGATCGTTCATCGATATGGTCGGGGTTGCCGACCCCTTCCGGAGTGGCCCAGTCCCCGAGATACCAGTTCCTGTAGTCGGTGTTAGGCCATTTTTTTAATAATCCATCCACACAGTACGCATCCACGTATTCGAGCCATTGCTGCATCACGGGATAATATTTTTTCAGTATGCGCCGGTCTCCGTAATGATCGTAAGTCTTTTTTGATGCCGAGATAATGAATCCGCACCAGTAGGGCCCACCCCCCGCGGAGAACGGGTTGGGGGCGGTATGGGGCATGCCTCCGTCGTCGCGTATCACATCTCCCCAGGCCTGGAGCCAGTTGGAATAGAGCGGACCGAGGTTAAACATCGTTTGTGCAGTAACGGTGGATGCATTCCCATCTCCTCCGTACCCCAATCTCTCCAGATGGGAGCAATCTACCAGATATCCGCCAATCCCCAGGCATCGGAGGGTATAAGCCACCATGTCGTGGATGCGGTTCATATCCTCATCGGAGCACTCAAATGAGGAGGCGGTTTCAAAATTGGTATGGATAAGATGTCCTTTTATATCTGTGAGCCGGGGCGCCTGTTTCAGGTTGGATATCTTTACATACTGGAATGATCGATAATTGAACTTGTTGATAAATGATTCTGTCCCGCTACCTGATGCGATATATTTGTCAACTTGATTCTGATTGGGAAGATTCCCGTTGGTATTCAGATGATCGGAGTAGAGCATGGTGATTTGCGCTCCCTCCTCAAGGGGCGGGAATGTGATGTCGAACCATCCGGTGAGGCATTTTCCCATATCCACCAAGAAGACAGAGTCGTTGAGTTTCTCTATCGTAGCCGGATGTATTGTCTCCTTGATTCTATTCGGCTCTACAGCCTGAGGGGTTGCCTGATGCGCTGGAACTTCCACGGTCACGACGCTTTCCCAACTCAACTCATCCGGTTTCTTGAAAACCTTGCCGCGTGTTTCCTGGTTGGCGGTAACTATTTCTCCACCGTAGCCCCAATGTTGGTCGTTGAAAGAGGCGTATTCGCTTTCCCTGCCTTTCCATGAACTGTCGGTATATAAAACGGTCTCTTTAGTTCCCTTATAAAGATGTTCCATCTGCGCCCTAACCACAGGGCCATCTCCCACAACCCCCGGCAACCCTTCGGTGTACCAGCCGCTCCCCAGCCAGATGACCAGGTCGTTATTCCCTTTTTTCAGGAAAGAAGTCACATCGTACGTCACAATCTGAGAGCGTTTATTGAACTGGGATACCGCCGGCGACAGCACATCATCGCTCACTTTTTCCCCGTTCATGTATATTTCGTGGTATCCCAATGAATTGACATGCAAGAGATACGCTCCCTTTTTATCGGAATTACCGAGAGAAAATGTTTGTCTCAGTTGGGGAGAGCTGTGAAAACGATTTTCAGACGGATATCCGATATAGGAGGCAGTCCAGTCGCTTTTATCAAGCAGCCCTATGCCGAACCGGGCAGGGTAGCTCCATGAAGATGAATCGTCGCTCTCGTCCCATACACGTACTTTCCAGAAAAAGAGTTGTCCGGGTTGCAGTGGTTTTCCGGCATACTCAATCCATATATTGGAGGATGAGGCCATTTTTCCGGAATTCCATAGATTGGCTTCTTTCTCATTCAGTTTTTTGATGTCGTCAGCCACTAAAATCTGATAGGCTGTTTGTCTTGCTCCCTGTCGGCTGGAGCTGTTTTTCCAACTAAGACGGGGTTGAAGTGTGTTGATCCCCAAGGGCTCTTTTAGACCTTCACAAGTAGGATCCGATATTGAAATATTTTTAGAAGGGGTACATCCGGCAGTAAATATCAGGATAATACAGAAAATTATCGATAGGGGTTGGCTTGTTGCTCTCATAATTATCTATTGATCTGTTTTGATTATAATCTCTACTGGTCCTAACAATCCGTAATCCTTCAGAGGTGATCCCTCTTTCGGCCCGTTGATTGTCCAGGTTTTTCTCTCCTGTTCGGGTAGCCCGGCATCATAGGCAAGCCGGTTGAACCATGTGCTGGTCACGGTTACGTCCAGTTTGTTTTCCCCCGGTTGCAGGTATGGGGTGATATCCATGCTATAGGGATAGCTCCATTTAGTGGCTACTTCTTTTCCGTTCAGGGTGACTTTGGCGATCATCTCCACCTCCCCCAGATCGAGTGAGTACCGGGTATTATCTGCAATGCCATCCATATTGAAAGTAGTATGGTACACAGCCTTGCCCGAGAAGGCTTTACCCTCTGTACTTAGTGACGGGATATCCTTCCATGCCATCAACCCGTCGATCTTGATAGGTGAAGGATCTATCCCCCATCCGGCAGGGAAAGTGAGTTCCCATCTATTTTGAATTTCCATTTTTTCTGTGGTCTTCAACGAATCCTCTGTAGGTATGGTGTTTTCGTTAAAAACTACAAAACAGGAGGTGCCGGCCGGAAGATCCAACTCAACCTGCGTGTATCCCTCTTCCGTCATCTTGGCGACCACACCTGTAGTCTCACCCGTCAGCGGGTCCCATACTTCTGCATTTCCCTTGGCACGGAACGAGACAGTACCCTTATATTCTTTTTCTACCGGGGTAGAGAGAAAATAAAAGTCGGATTCGTCTGTTTTTCGGTGCAACCAGCGCACATCGGAGTATTTGACATCAATATCGGGTTGAATTTTTTCTGAAAACAACACCTCTTCGATTTGTCCGGAATAGACCGTACCTTTCCCTACATTACGAACGTTTTGGCTACCATCTCCCCATAGCGCTTTGACTGCCTTTTGAAAACGGGTCTCTTTCGTTTTTCCACCGCTCAGAGTCGCGATACCTGTAGGCGGTTCGCCTACAACGGTTACACCTTGTCGTACAAAGGAAAGAATTTTTTCCAATGTTTCGGGCAACATCCTCTTGCAGTCGTATAACCACAGTACACGATATGCAATTCCTTCGGGTGTGACCAGTTGTCCGTTTTTTACCGACAAGCGGTTCAGCAACAGGTCCGGATTGCAATAGTCGTAGGCATACCCTTCCGGGAACTCCAGCGACTGTTGCGGCTTGTGGTTCTGTTCGTCCCCCAGATACATCAACACGTCCGATACCGGATTCCCGTTTTCGAGCATGTAGTTGCACCTTGCAAGGTAATCGGTGAAGTGCGGCATATGTTCCCACCAGGTCTGCAGGCGCAGGAAAGGGGTGCCTATGCCGGAACCGAAGGAGCTGCCTGGTGGCAGGAAGTCGGTACGGGGATTATGGGTGTAGGTATGGAATATCATGTGGGTTACTCCTCGTGCAAGATGTTCGTCCGCCCGATCTTTCAGAAAACCGGGATGCTCGTTCCACGATAGGTCGAAGGAGGTGAATGCTTCGGCAGCGACCCTTCCCTTTCCATATAGTCGGCTTGCCGAAACGCAGGGCTTGACCGGCTTGAATTCGATGCTGCCTACGTAGGAGTCCATCTTCGGATGCCAAAATTCACACATAGGGGTATCGGCATACTTGTAATACTCGAGTATATCCCCAGGAAAGATATCCCCTGATGCCGTTTCAAATGAGATCTTCAATCCGTTATCCCGGGCAATGCTTCCCATCTCTCCGAAGAAGTTCTTCACCACCAGGTCGTTCAGGGTAACCCTCCAGTCCCTCAGAAAACGGGCGGTGGTTTCAGGATCATCTACCACATAACCGAAGATGGCGGGGAACATCGAGAAGAGAGAGTACTTCCATCTCTCCCGAAAAGTCTTCTCCAGTCCGGCTGTCCATGTCTGGGTCCTGCACTCCCAACTGTCTATCAGTATGCCGTTCAGCAAACCGTTTTTCAGGCTACTGTTGTCGGCCAGCAGTCGCCCTATATACCCATTGAAGTTGGCACGGGCACCAGCCGGATCGAGTTTGTTGGCTTCCCATCCGGTAGCTTCCGGAGGAGCCGGGCCGTTCTTCATTCCGGTATTGACATGCCCTATCCGGAGGAGCGTCCACCTCCCTTGGGGTGCATCCCATGTTAATTCCCCCGAAGGATTCATCTTGTCGGTGACATCCATGATTGCGGAGGGGTCCACCCAAGTAGAGGGTGACTGTTTGGGGTAATCTTCCCTGACAATCCTTCTTAATGTCCATGCCGCTTCCGACTCCCAGTTCTGCTGTCGGGAGGCGGAGTAGAAGTTGATATAGGAGATTGCCATGTCGTGTAGGTTGGAGATCTCTACCCGGTAGGATTTTGCGGTCGCCTCCTCGCAGGCAATGGAGATAGGCTTGTCGTCCTGCCAGCTTCCGGACGGCATCTCTAACCGGGCAACCTGCCTCATCCCTCCATCTCTCTCAGCATAAATGGTTACTGTGATATCCGGTGAGTAGCACCATGCATGGGAGAATGAGTTCACCGCTGGAAACTCTACCGTGCGGATGGTTGTTTCTTCATCAAATTGGAGGTCGATGGTTGTCGGCTCGGACAAAGAAGGCGGTAATATCAACTTTTTTTGCTCCACCAGACATTCTTGCCATGGCAAATCAGTCCGGTTGCTCTGTACCTGATCCGGGATTAACCTTGCGCCCGTATCTCCTTCCGGTGTGGGGAAGGCGATCACGAAAAGATCCTGATAATTGCGCCAATCCTCTTTGCTGGGTTGAGGCATTTCCAGTTGGATGTTTACCATTTGTCCGCCCTCTATGTCAGTACGTGAACGTACCAGATGCCGCATGGAGTTCTCCGGCTCTATCCATGGTCCTCCGGCATACGACCAGCCGGGACAGTTTTGCATGGTGAATTTCAGGTCTAACCGCTTACATTCTTCGGCCGTCCAGACGATAAGGTCGTCCCACGATTCACTCAATGCCTTGATTTGAGGGGATACCCCCGGCCATTCACCCCCGAACTGTCCATGGAACAGCTGGATACCCGAGATGCCGGCCGCGGCAATGGCCTCCAGATCTGCCGTTATACCCTCTTTCGACACATTACCTCCAATAAAGTGGAACCATGTCTCGGGATAATGTACTTTACCGGGTTTTCTGAATATCTCTTTGTCCGGATTGCTGTTTCTATCCCTTTGAGAATGTGAGACGGAGCAATCCAGGAGAAGAGAAGCACTCGCCAATAGAAGTAGGATTGACAATAAATTTTTCATAGCGATCTTTTATGAATTGATCAATACCGGTCATATTTTTTGTCGATGAAAACATCTTTCACCGCTTCTAAGTAATCAAAACCATGTAGCATATCCGGTAATAGGTAGCTACCTTCTACCCATTCGTTCCAGGCATTGATTGTGATCAGTTTTGTCTGTCCGGGATGTTGGTCGGCATATTCTTTTGCTTTTGCAAGCAAGGTGGCAAAACTTTGGGGTGTATTATGGTGATGTACTGTATCTTTTATCCCTTTTGCCGGAAATCGAGGCGTGTCGTCCCATCCGATTGAGACACATGGGAAGACGGGGACATCCAGAATTTGGTCCATCTGCTCCCTTATCTTGATTGAATTGGCCCCGTACACCAGGTAATCTTCATTCATCCCTCCCATATTATACATGGCGATGCTATTAAATCCCATTGTCTCTACACTTTTTTTAAATTCTTGGGCCCTCTCTGCCGACATAAGCGATCCTCCACCCTGATTCCACTGGATATGAAGCCCGGGAAACCCGGCTTTTTTCACCTCCTCCCTGAAATAATCGAGCGCTTTCCGTGTCTCTTCCAGACTGCCACCGAAACTTTCTTTCAATTTGTCGATGCTGAAAATGGAGAAGACAGGCTCACCATTAATCTTAAAGTAGTTGGGTTGCTTAAAATATTGATTGATCACCCTCTCTACGATGATCTTATAATTTTTCCAATCGACCTTGGCATCCCATAAGATGGAGCCGTCGTCACCATAACGGTGATAATTCCAATAGTTGTGTTTTACATCATGGTTGGCCCACATGATGTAGAACTGCATTTTGTTATTGTTCCGGGCTTTCAGAAACCCATCATTCAAGGCGCTCTCCAGATAGGGTCCCTCCTCATACCAATACCAGTCATACACAAACAGATTCACACCATGATCAACGGCCACATCTATCCAGCGTTCAACTACCTTCGGATCGTTATCCAACTCATATCCCCACAACGGTTGTCGTGGTTGATAATGGCCTTCATACCTGGGATTTCCCTTTTTTATCACTTCCCATTCACCGATCCCTTCCGACCATAACTTCTTCCTTGCCAATGGATCGTCGTGACACGATGGCCAGATGTATGCCGCCACGTAATAGTCATCTTTCACTCCCTTTTCTACTACCTGTGATTGTGTTTCGAAGATATTTCCCCAAATAAAACCGATCACCATCAGTAATCCAATACGAATTTCAATTTTCCTCATAAGATTAAAATTATTGATTTTCAAATGTTTCATATGCAACTCGCTTTTAATCATCTTCACTGAAGTTAGTTGTTTTCTACGCTCAACATAGTAAAAACAAGTTTTTCATCTGTATTCGCTTAACGAAAACGTTCTTGTGTGATAACAATTATCATGCTCGTTTCATAATTAATGGAATTATATATATACCTATTTATCCTCATTATCTTGGACATGCTAATCTATTCGTTTACGCCCCGAACTCTCTAAGTTGTAAAGTGTTTCAAAGACCACCGGTTCTGCAGGAGCTCCATAACAAGTGAAATATAATTGATTGAACAATTAAGCTACAACAGGTCGATGACCATAACCCAATCTTCTTGTCCGGCTTTTGGAGGCTTTAAGTCAATGACTCCATTGCTGTACCTCCTGGAGATTTTTTTATATTTACCGGTTACCGGGTTAAACCATGATATTCTCTTTTTTCCTTCTCCCAGTCTGTCTAAATCGACTTTTATTTCTCTGGGTTGTGGCAGATAAATCATGGCATAGGTTCCTTTCCGATTGCGTGTAGCAACAATCCTGTCGGTATAATCATTTCCGGGGTTTGATACTACCAGATTGTTGTCTTCGATTCGATCGAAATCGGGTCGGGAGAGCATCAGTGCTTTCAGGTGGTGGATATGGTTTGCCGCTTCGGCAGTGAGTGCTTTCTGCCACCCGATAATGGTATCGCCCACCCAGATGGGTGGATTTCTGGCTGTATCAAGAAACTGCCATACTTGATGGTGCCCGTACACCGCTCCGCAACCTCCTGCGAATACCCCCCTGTATATGCGTGCCCTCACATCGTAATCGTTAAAGTAGCCCCGTTCCGCGCGTGTCCATTTATGGTCCCACGGGTTCACCGGATGGTCCTCGTAGCACGGTTCCAAATCCATGACCGGTCGCTTGGGGTTTTTCTTCAGGTCATTCGCTATAATTTCCCATGGCTTTGCGTGGCGACTGCCGTGTCCGCTTTGTAAAGCATGCATATCGAGCCACTCCTCATCATTCAGATAGGTGGATGTTTCAGGCCAACTTGGATGATAGGTGATAAAGGCATCTTTTCCACAGACATCTTCAATAGCATGTGCCATGGCTCTCCATATGGGGCGGTCATCGATATGCTTCCCTTCTTTTTCGTATACGGGAGGTCTGTCTCCACCCAAAATCCAGATAATATGGTCATTGTTTTTGTATCGTTCTGCTAATTTTCTAGTGTATCTATATGCCTTTTCTTCATTGGAGAAAAGTACAGGACCTGCTCCTAATTGAGCCACATTGCTTCCCCACGTGGGTAACAGCGCCATATAGAGGTTTCTTTTTTTTGCCTCCGATAGTGCAAAATCAATATGATCCCAGTAGTCATATTCATCGGGATGGTTCGGGTCGTTTCCCTTTGTCACGTCCCATTCCAGTGCTTCGAGGTCTCGGAACGGTATATCGCCATAGTAGTTTGGTTGTTTAATCCCGTTATGTTCGGCTAACACAACCGCCATGATGACATTGAATCCTTGCTTTTTCCGGGTTTTCAGATAATGGGTTATCTCTTCACGGCTCAATCTGTGAAACAGCTCCCACGCCGTGTCACCCAGCCAGAAAAAAGGTTTGTCATCTTCTTTCGTGATCAGGTATCTACCTGTTTTGTCCACGCCTATTTGCGCGTGCAACATTACTGCGGAGCAAACGCAAGCTATGATCCAACCGATTTTTTTTCTCATTGTCTTTGAATGAAATCACTGTTGTTCGATAAAAACTTTTTAAAAGAAGTATGTGGGCAAATTTGAGTTTGCCCGTCGTACTAATAATTGTAGCTTTGTATTGATGACAATCAAAAGACTACCATGAACAAAAGTACACATTTTTTCGGACAATCGGTTTTTACCATAGCTTATCTCTATGATTGATACAAGAATAATTGCCCGGAACAGCAATTGGTTCATCTTATTTTTTAGTTATAGAACCAAGCGCTTTTATGATGTCAAAATCTACTTGGTCATCCCCAAATCCATAATGCACAAATCCCCTTTGCCCAGTATATACTTTTGCCGCATAATTTGAAACCTTTATCGGATCATA
>JAAYFR010000126.1 GCA_012728155.1 Bacteroidales bacterium
GGTGTCGTATGGAACTCGCTTTTAGTCATGTTCTTGTGTGAGAACAATTATCATGCTCGTTTCATATACCTTTTTTATTTCCTGATTTTTTCTTTCTCACTTCTCTTTCTTACTACCAATTTACCTTTCCTTTTCCGCCTAATCACCTAATCACCTACCTTTCATTTCCACATTCCATAATACACTTCAACACATTCGTGAATCTATGATCGCTCAACGAATAAAAAATATTCTTCCCACTCCTGCGACAACGAAGTATGCCTTTTGCCCTCATATCGGTGAGATGGTGCGATAGCAGCGATTGTTCACAATCCATCTGTTTCATCAATTCCGTCACCGACTTTTCACCTGCTTGGGTAAGTTGCATAATCACACACAAACGAGTTTCATTGGCTAACGCTCTCAAAATGTATGCCGCCTCCTCAAACTGGGAACGGTCTATCTTCTGTTGCTCCAATATGACCCTCTCTTTTTCTATTTTCATCTTACTGAAAACTCAAATAAATATATGAACATATATTCATGCGTTTTTGTTCGACAAAAGTACATTTTATTTTTCTATCTCAAAACTTTATCTGAATATTTTTTGCAATGATATTATGGTGAATGGCCAATTCCAAGATATACTGTCACATTAAAACATCCTCACATAGTAGGTTAGTTTCACCCCGATCACTCGAGCGGCTGAGCGGGAAAAGTAAGCATCCTCACTACGACGGCTTGTGAAAATATCACCCAATCCAAAATAATAGCGCCCTTCAAGGTCAAAATCACCAATACCGGTTTTCAACTCCATCCCTATGGCTGCGACTATTCCGTAATCAACCCTCTTCAGTTCATATACCCCCTCGTACTGCATCCCTATTTGTCTTTCCGGATTCTCGGCTCTGCGAGTATCCACATTATCGGACAATGCCTGACTCATCTCCTCACTATCACCGACCAGCAAAGATATCTGTGGCCCGACATTCACGATAAAGCGTGTTTTTTTTCCGCCATAGATGTGGGTCATAAATGGCATTTCAACATAGTTGAGACTCCTATTGTAAGAGAATTCGGAAGAGGCGTCAAATTCCTCTTTCCACCCCCGCTGTGTGTAGTTGAGTTCCACAAGAAGTCCCAGATTTTTTTCTGAAATATATTTGGCAGATATTCCTCCAAAGACTCCCTGCTTGTATGCTAACGGCACACTCGGCACAAAGTCTATTTTTGAAAAGAGAGCGCCACCTCCGGCTCCCAGATACAATTCACCTTTGAATGTCTCCTTTTGCGCATATAATGGAGAAATAAAAGAGAGCAGAAGCGCTGTAACAATAAGAGTAAAAAAATATCTCATCGGCTTTTATCTGTTTTGGTGATTCTACCGTCTGCACCATAATGAATGAGATACAAACCGGAATTGATAAAACCGCCCCAGTTATTGGGTCGTACGAAATGAAATGGGAATTGAAGTGAAGGCACATTTATCCGCTCAATATTTTGCCCGAAATTATTGCCATACTTATGTAAAGCAGTCAGAAAAAACAGGCCTGTATCATATCCCCACATACCATAACTGGGAAATGTTTCCAGGAGATCTCTTTCATACCATTTGCGAAAATTGTTCTTGAATGTTACCACATCACTGCTTTCTTCATTGACAAAAAAAGGAGCGAATATATAGGTGTTAAACAGGCTATAATCCTCTTTCAGGTTGGGATAAGCTTGCCAGTCGGGATACCCGAACAGGCGAATTGCATACCCTGAGTCCGATTCGCGTGTCTTTTTCAACTCTTCCGTTATCTGACGCAATAAATCGGAGTCACCACTGGTAGGTACAACCACATTTTCCTCATTCTTATTCAGCAGGGCAAGAATTGTGCTACTGAGTGTGGAGGTCGCATTCAACGTTTCGTATCTGACATTACTCTTACGAAGACCGTTTTGCAACAAGGTGACAAATTCATTTTTATCATTCCCTCCCCCCTGCACAAAAATGATATTGGCATTATAGAACCTCTGGAGGAAAAGGGAAGAAGCTTTCGTATAGGTTAGATATTGCGTCGGATTCACCTGGAATATCTGTCCGTTGTTTAACACCTCGCCATTACTCTGAGAGAAAGGGACCACATAGTTCAAATTATGCGACCTGGAAAAATCAGAGAGCAACTTGATCTGTGCATCACTTACGCCACCAATCACCAAATTGAGCATCTGCATCTCCATTGTACCAAGCAAACTCTGCAGCTTCCGGGTATCATCTCCCTTGCCGATCTCAAAAACATACAACTCTATATTGGCTCCGTCGTTTTTCATTTTTTCAACTGCCAACAGAAAACCCTCATAATACTCCTGCAGACGTAAGTGTGACCCTCTCGACTCGTCAAGAAAAGGCAACAGCAATCCAACTTTAATGACGTTGACTCTCTCTGACGGGGTTGACTGGAGAAGGAGCCGATTGACATCATTTGTATTCGAACGGGAATCATTTTCAACAAGACTCCTTTTCACCGGAACCAATAGCTCCATATTGCTCTTCAATCCTCCTGAAAGCATCGGATTTAATCGTTGAATTTCCTGAATCTCCACATTATAATGCCTTGCGATACTATGAAGGGTCTCGCCTCTGTTAACTATATGTGTAATGTTGGTGGTCTGTTCTCCATAAGGAAGGACCACCTCATAGGACTCAAAAAAAGGAATACGAATGGTTTTACCAATCTTAAATGTCTCCACCGACAGACCGGGATTTGCCCGCATCACATCCTCAGGCTTTAACGAGTAGGTTTTTGAGACGGAGTAGAGCGTCTCTTTGGGAAGTATGGTATGGTAACGATAGTTTTCCTCCTTTTCTTGGCTGATAACCCTCCTTTGCGGAATAGAAAGCACTTGCCCTTCGCCAATGACTTCCCCCACCTCAGGATTAAGAGTGAGTATCTCATCTACTGTAGTATGATACATCCTGGCGATGCCAAACAGCGTCTCCCCAAGTACTACGGTATGTTGAAACGCTCTATTCTGATCTTGCGACAGAGATTGGAGAGATGCAATAAAACGAGGGGATAGAGAGGAGGGAGGAGAGAGGTTAGGATTGGCAACCGGAATCAATAGTTCTTGCCCGTTCTGGAGGCCTTTTTCCGCTCCGGGATTATGGCGAAGAATATCGGCTACCGATACCGAAAACGTACGGGAGATAGCATAGAGTCCCTCACCCGATTGAACCTTATATTCATAAAAAAATTGCCCGCCTACTTCCACTTTCTTATATTCTAAATCCTGCGCCTGAAAGGAGAGTGAAATACCCAAGGAGAAAACCAAGCAAAATATTTTAGTCAGAGTAAACCTGTTATGCATCTTTCGTTTTAATTTAGATGAACTACTTAGGCTGCTTTTAAGAGGCAAAATTAGAGATATTATTTGGATTTTCCTAAAACGGCAGCGGCTCATTCCCCTGCGGAATAATGCCAGATGAAGAAAATGAAGTATCTACGGTCGAATCAACCGGTTTGGAATGAGCATTCATCCTCGAAGGACGCTCCACATAATTGCGGCTAACCGCATTATCATCCAGATTTTGAAAACGGGCATATTCATTGTCGAAACGCATTACAGCAATACCGGTAGGACCATTACGGTGTTTGGCCACAATAATTTCGGCAATACCTACCAATGAATTGCCCCGCTCATCTTCCGTAATCCTATAATACTCGGGACGATGAATAAAACAAACAATATCCGCATCCTGCTCAATCGCACCCGACTCACGCAGATCGGCCAATTGTGGGCGCTTGCCCTCGTGCCCCTGTCGACTCTCTACCCCACGGTTCAACTGCGACAGGGCGATGATGGGAATATTCAACTCTTTGGCCAGTCCTTTCAAGGAACGGGAGATCATACTTACCTCCTGCTCACGACTACCAAAGCTCATTCCACTTGCATTCATCAATTGCAGGTAATCGATAATTAAGGCTTGCACATCATGCTCACGCACCAACCTACGTGCCTTAGTTCGCAACTCAAACACCGACAAGCTGGGCGTGTCATCAATATAGATAGGGGCATTGTACAAAAACTTGTGGTTCTTGTCGAGACGCTCCCACTCATCCTCAGAAAGACGGCCGCTCTTGATACTTTCGCCTTTTATCTGGCATACATTCACTATCAGCCTGTTCACCAACTGGACATTCGACATCTCAAGCGAAAAAATACCTACCGGCTGTTCATAATCGAGCGCTATATTCTTGGCCATCGACAAGACAAAAGCGGTCTTTCCCATGGCAGGTCGTGCCGCAATAATCACCAAATCGGATCGCTGCCACCCCGAAGTGAGCTTGTCCAACTCTTTGAAACCCGTTGGCAAACCACTCATCCCATCTTTCCGGTTAGCCGCCATCTGAATATTATTCATCGCCTCACGAATGATGGGATTGATCTGGATCACATCTTTCTTCACATTCCGCTGCGTAATCTCAAAAAGACGCCCTTCTGTCTCCTGCATAAGATCGTCCACATCCACCGTCTCATCGAAAGCTTGCTGCGATACATCCGAAGAAAAAGCAATCAACTCCCTCGCCATCGACTTCTGCGCAATAATGCGAGAATGATATTCGATATGTGCGGCAGAGGCTACCTTCTCCGACAATTCGGCAATGTAGACCGCCCCCCCGGAGGTCTCCAACTCACCACGCCGCTTCAATTCCTCCACAACAGTCAACACATCCACCGGCTTCTGCTGCATGGCAAGCCCCTGAATAGAGCCATAAATCAACTGATGTGAAGGATCATAAAAACTTTCCGGCTTCAATATCTCACTGACAACAGAATAGGCATCTTTTTCGAGCATCAGCGCCCCAAGCACCGCTTCTTCCAGTTCTCTTGCCTGAGGAGGTAACTTGCCGACATCGGGAGCTACAACTGTTTTTTCAACTACTTTTACTACAGGTTTTCTTTTTTGTTTTTCCATCTCGATAGGTCTTGTTAAACGAAATGTAAAGGTAGGGAGTAATTTGCTCCTGAGGGAATTTTAACGCTCATTCTTTTCCAGAAGTTATAAACACGGTGTTGAAAACTTAGTTGAAAATGAACTTTTCAAAGGAGAATTTGTTCTAAGAAAGAATAATTCTTATTTATGAAAGAGAGATGGAGATTCATGCAGAAACGATACGCGAAAAACTGAAAAGTAAAGGATTAAAGATCACACCACAAAGGATTAGTGTCTTGGAGGCTCTATATGCATTGCAGGATCATCCCACCGCAGAACAGATTATAGATTTTATACACCAAAAAAATCCCAATATTGCAACCGGAACGGTGTATAAGACACTTGACATTCTGGTGAAAAACGGTGTGACCACAAAATTCCGCACCGACGGAGAAGCAGCCCGATATGATTGTATCCTTAGCCATCATCATCATCTCTTCAGCGCAGAGAGTGATCATATAGAGGATTATGAAAATGAGGAATTGAACCGATTATTGGGCAATTTTTTCGAAACACATCACATCCCGAATTTCGAAATACAATCGATTAAATTACAAATTAAAGGGAGATTTTTATCCAACACAAATAGCGATTAAAGAGCAATAGGTATTCATACAAATCAAGAGAACAATGCATAGATTTTATATATCAATATCAACACTTTTAAAAATAGATTTATGAACGCGGAAGAATTAAAAAAACAGAAAGACAAGATGACTCAACGGAAAATGACTACCGTTGCAGGTGCACCTGTAGCCAACAATCAGGACTCGATGACAGCAGGTCCGCGTGGGCCGATGATGCTCCAAGATGTGTGGTTTTTGGAAAAACTGGCACACTTCGACCGGGAGGTGATTCCTGAAAGGCGTATGCATGCGAAAGGATCGGGTGCATTCGGCACATTCACCGTAACCGATGACATTACACAATACTCAAGGGCGAAGATCTTTTCTGAAATCGGTAAAAAAACCGATATGTTCGTCCGCTTCTCTACCGTTGCAGGTGAACGGGGTGCCGCAGATGCAGAAAGGGATATCCGTGGATTTGCGATGAAATTTTATACCGAAGAAGGCAACTGGGATCTGGTAGGCAACAATACCCCTGTTTTCTTTTTTCGCGACCCGCTGAAGTTTCCCGACCTGAATCATGCGGTAAAACGCGATCCACATACCAACCTGAGAAGCCCAAATAACAACTGGGATTTCTGGTCGAACCTGCCCGAAGCGCTTCATCAGATAACCATCACCATGAGTGACAGGGGTATCCCGCTCAGCTACCGTCATATGCATGGATTCGGAAGCCATACCTATAGCTTTATCAACGCCGAAAATGTGCGCCATTGGGTAAAATTCCATTTCATCTCCCAACAGGGAATTGAAAACCTTACCGATGCGGAAGCGGAAATGACCGTCGGGAAAGACCGGGAAAGCCACCAACGGGATCTATTTGAAGCGATCGGCAACGGCAATTACCCCAAATGGAAAATGTATGTGCAGGTCATGACCGAAGAGCAGGCTGAAAATATGCCTTACAACCCGTTTGATCTCACTAAAGTGTGGTACAAGGCCGATTTTCCACTTATTCCGGTGGGAGAATTCGAACTCAACCGCAATCCCGACAACTACTTCCAAGATGTGGAACAGGCGGCCTTTAATCCGGCCAACGTGGTACCGGGCATCGGTTTTTCTCCTGATAAAATGCTGCAGGGACGACTCTTCTCTTATGGTGATGCACAACGCTACCGAGTTGGGGTAAACCATCACCAGATACCGGTCAACCAGCCGAAAGGCGTGGGAGATCCCTACCATTCATACCATCGCGACGGGCTAATGCGGGTGGACGGGAATCAAGGTGCCAGCTTGCATTATGAGCCAAACAGCTACAATATGTGGCAGGAACAGCCTGAATATGACGACCCGACACAAAAGGTGGATGGCGATATTAAACGGTGGAATTTCCGCGAAGATGACGACAACTACTACGAACAGCCGGGGAAATTGTTCCGTCTGATGACACCCGATGCGCAACAACGCCTATTCGACAATACCGCGCGCAATATGGGTTGCTGCGACGAAATCATCAAGATCCGACATATAGGAAACTGCTATAAAGCCGACCCTGCCTATGGAAGAGGTGTTGCAGATGCACTCGGTATTCCATACGAAAAAGCAGGTATCGAATAAGGGTGAAGACTCTGAAATGCTTTTCCCAATAAGAATTGTTGAAAAAGGGGGCAAACAACAATGCCCTCTTTTTTATCTGAATAGATTTCAGTCAGACAACAAATATATACCCTCAAACAGCAAATGAAAGTCAAACACTCATTTAACGCCTCAAAACTCTTTATAACTGATATTAACTCAGCAAATTAATATCAGTGTATTAACTTTGTCGATTAATTTTAAAAGAATATAGTCATTGTAAGAAACATATGAAAAAAATAACTGCCACTCTTTTTGGATTTCTCTTCCTCTTTACCGCTTTCATATCTGCCCAGGATATCATCACCTGGAATTTCTCCCTTGATGATGCCGGTAATGGGGAAATAAATATCGTTGCCAAAGCCACTGTCCAACAAGGATGGTATATGTATGATACAAAGATACCGGAGGGAGGGCCCAATCCCACCATAATCGAATTCGACAAGACTACCGGTGCGGAAATAGTCGGAGCGTTCCAACCTACCGATAAAAAAGCGACAGTGAAACAGGACGAAATTTTTGAAATGGAGATCGGCACCTTTACCGGCACCACAACTTTTGTCCAACGATTAAAGATAACCGACAAAGCCCGTTTCACCATCGAAGGAAATGTACGTGCACAGGCTTGCAACGAACAGACATGTACACCTCCGCTACCCGTAGACTTCTCATTCGGAACATCCGATCTTCCCGCTTCGGCAACAGTAACCGAAAACACCGCAACAGCAGAGAGTTCTTTCTCTGTCACTCCTGTCGCAACAAAATTAGCAGCTGAATCGGTAGAAATAACGATGCTTCCCGGCATGCCCTCTTTAAGCAGTAACGACAAAGATCAGCTCTGGCAACCTGTTATTGAAGAGTTAAACGCATTCGGGAGAGATGACCATGCAGACGCTTCCCTGTGGAACATCCTCCTGAAAGGCCTACTGTGGGGATTTGCCGCCCTGATCACTCCCTGTGTCTGGCCGATGATTCCCATTACGGTCAGCTTCTTCCTCAACAGAAACAAGAAAAGTCGCAAAAAAGCGGTACAGGATGCTACCATATACGGCCTCTCCATCATCATCATCTACGTGACGTTGGGATTGATTATCACAGCCATCTTCGGTGCAGCCGCACTGAACAATATCGCCACCAGCCCGCTGTTCAACCTCATCTTCTTCGCGCTGCTGATCACCTTTGCCTTCTCATTCATGGGAGCTTTTGAACTGGTCCTGCCCTCATCATGGACCAATAAAGTGGACAGCAAAGTGGATAATACCACCGGATTTATCAGCCTGTTTTTTATGGCGTTTACCCTGGCATTGGTCTCTTTCTCCTGTACGGGGCCAATCATCGGATGGCTATTGGTAGATGCCGCCACACAGGGCAACTTCCTGGCACCGGCACTCGGCATGTTCGGATTTGCTTTCGCCCTGGCAATCCCCTTCACACTGTTTGCTGTATTTCCATCGTGGCTCAAGACATTGCCCAAATCGGGAAGCTGGCTCAACTCGGTCAAGGTGGTACTCGGCTTCATTGTACTGGCGGTATCCTTGAAATTTTTATCCGTAGCCGACCTCTCCAGTGGATGGGGCATCCTCAACCGTGACATATTCCTCACTTTGTGGATCGTGATCTTCGGATTGCTGGGATTCTACCTGCTTGGAAAGATCAAGATGAAAGGCGACAGCGAGTTGACCCACCTGCCTCTTCCCAGGCTTTTCCTGGCCATTCTCTCCTTTGCCTTTACCATCTATCTCATTCCGGGTTTATGGGGAGCACCCCTGAAACCTATCAGCTCTATCGTTCCACCACTGTCCACTCAGGATTTCAAACTGGCAGACAAGCCTATGGGGCAGATCTTCAACGATTATGAAGCTGGCATGGCGTATGCTGCACAGACGGGTAAGCCTGTATTACTCCAATTTGGCGGCCACGGTTGCGTGAACTGTCACAAGATGGATGCCACCGTACTGGCCGACGAGCGTGTAAGAGGAATGATCGATGAGGAATTTGTATTTATCGTGCTGATGGTGGACGAACGCACCCGATTGACGGAGACAAGGGAGGTAGATGAAAACGGAAGAACGTCAAAACTGCGTACCGTAGGCGATCAATGGAGTTATCTCCAACGGCACAAGTTCGGCACCCAGTCGCAACCATTTTATGTGGTGATTGACCAGCAGGGGAAACCTCTTTCACCTTCACACGCTTATGACGAAAGTGTGGACAACTATATGGAATTCTTACAGACAGGATTGAAGAATTTCAAGCAACACAAGTAACAGATGATAAATCCATATGCATACTAAAGAACAAAAATTAGAGGCATTCGCCCGTTTACTCGACGTGATGGATGAGTTGCGGGTGAAATGCCCTTGGGACAGGGTGCAAACCAATGAGAGCCTCCGGGCAAACACTATTGAGGAGACCTATGAACTGGCAGATGCCATCCTGAATAACGATAACGACGAAATAAAAAAGGAGCTGGGCGATCTGCTGCTCCACGTGGTATTCTATGCCAAGATAGGTGAAGAGAAAGAAGCATTCGACATAGCCGATGTATCCAATTCGCTTTGTGACAAGCTGATCTTCCGCCACCCCCATGTTTTTGGTGATCAACAGGCCGATTCCGCCAGTAAAGTGGAACAGTCGTGGGAACAGATCAAACTGAAAGAAAAAGGAAGAAAACAGTCGGTACTCGAAGGTGTACCTGCCGCCCTACCTGCGCTGGTGAAAGCTTACCGGATCCAGGACAAAGCACGTAATGCCGGATTCGACTGGAACCACCGACACGACGTATGGGATAAAGTCAAAGAGGAGCTGGGGGAACTGGAAGCTGAGATTGAACAGATGGATGAAAATAAGATCGAAGCCGAATTTGGCGACATGCTCTTCAGTATCATCAATGCAGCCCGCCTCTACAAAATAAATCCCGATAATGCGTTAGAGCGTACCAACCGGAAATTCATCTACCGCTTCAACTATATGGAGAAAAAGGTAAAGGAGCAGGGGCGTGCACTCAAAGATATGACCCTGGAGGAGATGGAAGAGATATGGCAGGAGGCAAAAAAAACGCAGCCCGGCGGGTTGTAGTTCACCCTTATCCCCATCTCCGGATTCCCATTCCCCTATTGTTATTGACAGGTACTACTTCCCTATACGCCAGAGCGATAGAGTTGTTTTCCGTTTCGGGAAAATACCGTTTTTCTTGGTACGCACATCTTCCACCACATAGAAGATATTGGCATCGAAATCAGCCAGCATTTGTGCCAGCTTTTTCATCTCTTTCCGATCGACCACGGTT
Source organism: Bacteroidales bacterium (assembly GCA_012728155.1). Lineage (GTDB taxonomy): Bacteria > Bacteroidota > Bacteroidia > Bacteroidales > Dysgonomonadaceae > Proteiniphilum. The sequence goes on from JAAYFR010000126.1 coordinate 10,451, forward strand.
TCAATAATATCTACCTCATTGGTAGAACCTACACCATGCGTCATCGTAGCACCGATATTCAGTTTATTGAGCGTTTGTACCAGCTCTTTCCCATTTTTCTGTGTATAAATGCGGCAGAGAAGAATCCCATAAGCGATCCGGTTCTCGATAAGGATACCCACATAGTTCCCCGTTGCATAACCGGCTGCATACGACAAATAGGAAACCATATCATTGGCGCGGACCAGAATTTGCGAAATAATCACAATCCAGATAAACACCTCCACAAAGCCAATGATCGGCGCTATATTTTTTACACCTTTCGAGACGAAAATAATTCGCAGGGTGCCTAAAGTCACATCGATAATACGCCCAAAGAAAATAATAAATGGCAATAGCCAAGGGTAAACATCTAAAAAGTCGAACATAGTTTTTTATCTTATTACAAATTACAGATTACTCATTACAAATTACAAATTACCAAACCAGATTCGCCAGTAGAAACTTGCGAATCTCCTCCGGTGTCACATTTTTCCGTTGGGCATAGTCGGCAACCTGCTCTTCAGAAATCTCCCCTACAGCAAAATATCTCGATTCAGGATGACCAAAAAAGAGACCGCTGACCGATGCATTGGGATACATCACCCCGTTCTCGGTAAGTGAAATTCCAATATCGGGTGTCTTCAGCAGATCATGCAACAGGAAATTTACCGTCTGATCCGGAATGGATGGATACCCCACCGCGGGACGTATTCCCTCATACTTCACGGCAAACATCTCGCCAACAGTGAGATTCTCATCGGCGGCATGCCCCCAATATTCTCGGCGCACTTTGGCGTGTAACCATTCGGTAGCTGCTTCCGCAAGCCGATCGAGCAGCGACTTCATCAGCAAGGTTGCATATGCTTCCCCCTCGGCGTCATATCTATCAAATTGCTCTTCCGCACCCGCTCCGGCGGTAACGGCAAAAGCCCCGATATAATCTTTTTTTCCGATATGATTCGGGGCAATAAAATCACTCAGGCAAAAATACTCATTCTTATCGCTTTTCTTCTGCTGGCGCAAGAAAGGAAAAGGGATGCCGTCAATAAAAACCGTGTCATTTTCGCTGTATGCTTCATATATTCCAAAAACCGCCCTGACATAATCCACATCCTCTTGGGTGAATTTTTGTAGCATCTCTATGGCATCATCATACAGTTTTTCGGCTTCCAACCCTTTTTTACGGTCATCTTCACGATAGCCGCTCAGCCATGCGGCACGTGCTTCCTTAGTGTGTTCCACCCTGGTAACCGTATGGAACTTGGCAGACATGTTCCAGGCATGGAAAAAAAATTTCCAATCGATATAGGAAGTAATCTCTTCCAACGGGATATGATCCAGCTTCATCCGTCCCATTCTATTGGGGACAAAAGCTTTATACTTGCTCCAGTCGATATGGAAAGCGTGCCGCCTGGCCTCCTCCAACGGAACCAGCTCGACCACCTTTTTGGAACTGCTCTCCCGCAGTACCGTATATTCACTCTTTACTTTCTGGATGTAACCCTCCCTGTTGCCGGGATTCATCAAATTGGCGACCGCCGACGGGCTTTGTGAAGCATCTTTGATATAGATCACGGGGCCCAGACTGTATTTCGGCTCTATCTTCAGCGCCGTATGCAGTTTGGAAGTAGTGGCTCCACCAATCAGTAAGGGCAAGCTGAAACCTGCTTTCTCCATCTCGGCCGCCACGATAGACATCTCCTCAAGCGACGGAGTGATTAATCCACTTAATCCCACAATGTCAGGCTGCTCTTTGATCACTGCCTCAAGAATCTTCTCCGGGGGTACCATCACCCCCAGATCGATAATTTCATAATTGTTGCAAGCCAACACAATGGAGACAATATTCTTGCCGATATCATGCACATCGCCCTTTACGGTAGCGAGCAGTATCTTTCCCGCTTTCTGCTGCACATCGCCTTCGGCAGCTTTTTCGGCTTCGATGGTGGGCTGTAGGATGGCCACCGCCTTTTTCATGGTGCGGGCTGCCTTCACCACCTGCGGCAGAAACATCTTCCCGGCACCAAAGAGATCGCCCACCCGGTTCATCCCATCCATCAACGGCTTGTCGATGATATCCACCGCGCGGGGATAGGCTTGCAGCGCTTCGGCAAGGTCCTCTTCCATATAATCGCCCGTCCCTTTCACAAGGGCAAAACTCAACCGCTCTTCCAGCGAGAGGGTTCGCCACTCTTCGGCTTTGCTTTTCTCCGTCTCAGGATTTTTATCGCCTTTGATCTTTTCAGCATACTCCATCATCCGTTCGGTAGCATCGTTGCGCCTGTTCAACACAACATCCTCCGCCAACTCCTTCACATCGGCAGGAATATCTTCATAGATCACCGATTGCGCCGGGTTCACAATTCCCATATCCATCCCTTCACGAATGGCATGATAGAGAAAGACGGAATGCATCACCTCCCGCACATATTCATTGCCGCGGAACGAAAACGAGAGGTTGCTTACTCCTCCGCTCACCTTGGCGTGGGGCAGGTTCTCCTTGATCCACCGGACGGTTTTGATAAAATCTACCGCGTAATTCTTATGCGCATCAATTCCCGTGGCAATCGCCAGCACATTGGGGTCGAAGATAATATCTTTCGGGTCAAATCCATTTTCAGTCAGCAGCTGATAGGCACGATCACAGATCTCGATGCGGCGATCGAATGTGGCGGCCTGTCCCGTCTCATCGAAAGCCATTATCACCACTGCCGCACCGTAGCGCTGCGCCAACCGAGCATGAGAAAGAAATTCCGCCGCCCCGTTCTTCAACGAAATGGAATTGACAATCGGTTTTCCCTGTACACATTTCAAGCCGGCCTCTATCACCTCCCACTTCGACGAGTCAATCATAATGGGAACTCGCGACACATCGGGATCGGATGCCAGCAGGTTCAGGAAATTGGTCATCTCTTCCACCCCATCGAGCAATCCATCATCCATATTGATATCGATGGACTGAGCACCATCCTCTACCTGCTTGCGGGCAATATCAAGCGCCTCTTCATAGTTCTTCTGCTGGATCAACCGCAGGAACCTCCTCGAACCGGCTACGTTGCACCGCTCCCCGATATTCATAAAATTGATCTGGGGTGATACCTCCAGCACTTCCAATCCCGAGAGTTGCAGATACCTGGGAGGGTCCGCTTTTTGATGGGGAACAGCACTCTCCACCATGCACGCGTATTGGGCAATATGTGCGGGTGTAGTACCACAACAGCCTCCTATAATATTTACCAGCCCTTCATCCACAAACTCTTTGATCTGGGCTGCCATCTTTTCCGGCGTCTCGTCATATTCACCCAACTGATTGGGCAATCCCGCATTGGGATAGGTGCTGATATAGAAAGGAGCAATGCGTCCCAACTCTTTTACATAGGGCTTCAATTCGGCCGCGCCCAGTGAACAGTTCAATCCAATTGCCAATGGCTTGACATGGCTGACGGAAGCGACGAAAGCGCCTAAGGTCTGCCCGGAAAGGGTTCTCCCTGCCCTGTCGGAGATAGTCACCGAAAGAATGACGGGTGTTTTCACACCGCTCTCTTCCGCCACCTCTTCCGCCGCAAAAAGAGCCGCTTTGGCATTGAGCGTATCGAAAATAGTTTCAATCAGCAGCAGATCCACCCCACCCTCTACCAGTGCGATAATTTGCTCTTTATAGGCGGCTTTGAAATCGTCAAAAACCGCCGAACGGAACATCGGATTTTCTACTCGCGGACTCATCGATGCCGTCTTGTTGGTCGGCCCGATGGAACCCGCCACAAAACGAGGCTTATCAGGTGTTTTTAACGTATACTCATCTGCCGCTTCACGGGCAATCCGGGCTGCGGCAAGGTTCATCTCCCGCACCAGATGGCTCATATGGTAATCCTGCATCGAGATCGACGTGGAATTAAAGGTATTGGTCTCAATGATATCAGAACCCACCTCCAGATATTCCCGGTGTATCTCGCCGATCAGATCGGGACGGGTAAGCGACAGCAAGTCGTTGTTACCTTTGAGCAACCTGTCAAAATCCTTGAACCGCTCTCCCCGAAAATCGGCCTCGCTCAAACCATAACGTTGTATCATCGTACCCATCGCACCATCCAGAATCAGGATGCGACCAGGTAAAATGTCCTCTATTTTTTGCTTATTCATACGTAGTGTCCATTGGGCTGAATTTCGATCAGGCGCAAAACAAATCAACCAGAACCAGTATCAGATAATCCCAGCTCCAATTTCAAACCGCCAAACCTCCTCTTCAAAACAATCTTTTTCCCCATTTACTTCTTAAACATCCGATCCATGGATCGCTTATCCTCTTTTTCTTTAAGCGATTGCCGTTTATCATGCTGCTTTTTCCCCCTTGCTACTGCAATCACCACTTTGGCCAATCCCTTTTCGTTGATAAACAGACGAATAGGAATAATGGTGAAACCGGTCTCTTTTGTAAGACGGGAAAGTTTACGCAGTTCGTTCTTATTGAGTAGGAGCTTGCGATCACGACGGGCAGTGTGATTATTATAGGTGCCGTAGAAATATTCGGCAATATGGATATTCCTCACCCATAACTCCCCCCGTTCAAAAAAACAGTAACTATCTACCAGACTTGCCTTTCCCATCCGAATCGACTTTATCTCGGTACCGGTGAGTACGATACCTGCGATAAACGTTTCGATCAGTTCGTAATCGAAGGTGGCACGCTTATTCTTGATATTGATCGCCGCTTGTTTCATCACTTTATCAAATAGGAAAAAAGAACACGGATAAGTAGTGGCGAAAGAATGATGATGGCCGAAGCTACTGCTGTAAAATCAGTGACCTTTGCCTTTGGCACTTTCATAAAATAAAGCGCTCCTACATGTACCAGGTAGATAGTATATAGTGCCAATAACCAAAGGATAAATAATCCTGGAAGGAAAGAGGTGACCATAAACAAAACATAGAGCACCACAGAGGCATACCCCGTATATTGCTGGAAACGGGGCAAATCCTTCTTTATACCAAAAC
>JAAYFR010000013.1 GCA_012728155.1 Bacteroidales bacterium
GAGGATGATATCGAGTCATATACAACGATCCCGGCTGGTTTTATTCTCCTGCCTGAGGTGATCATAAGTGTTTCTCTGCGTAAAAATCCCCTCCTTGATATGTTCTCGGCTGGAAAAATGAAAAATTTTTCCACAAATAATCATGCCGGATTTATTCTGCTTTTTCTGTACAAAAATGCTGGGGTCTTTGTACAGAATCTTCGTATGATCGACAAACGAACCAGCGAAATTGAAAAGACCCTGAAGAAATCCACCAAAAACGAGGAGTTTTTCCATATGCTCACGCTCTCAAAGTCGCTTGTCTATATCACCAACTCACTTAAAGGGAATGCGGGCGTTCTCGAAAAACTTTCTAAATCCCAGAATGTGACAGGCACTCTCACAGAAAAAGACCGGGATGTTCTCGATGATGCTATCATTGAAAACTCTCAGGCTATGGAGATGGCACAGACCTATGCCGAAACCATCACCAGTACGATGGGTGCATTTGCCTCGATCATTAACAACAATGTTAACTGGATCATGAAACTCTTCACCAGTTTTGCAGCCATAATGGCCATTCCTATGGTGGTTGCTGGTTTTTTTGGGATGAATGTTGCCATACCAATGACTGAATATCCATTTGCCTTTATTTCGATCGTCGTAGGATCACTTGGCGTGTCGGCTGTGTTAATATTTGTTATGATGAAAAAAAGGATCCTTTAGCTTCGAAACACGAAGCATCCCCACCCCATGCATTCTCTTCCATAGAAAAGATACTCATCCTGGATCTGTTCGAGATAATCGTACATCTCTTTCGTGATCGCATTTTGCCAGACTTCAGATTCCTATTCGTCCCACTCATCAGGTGAGGAGCAGAGCATACCTGCAAGCGTGAATCCCAGATCCCGTGCCGTTGATATTAGCTCGAAGGCCGTTGTGACCTCGGTCCATTCTCTCGAAAATTCCGGCGGTACAGCGCTTTTCTTCCAGAACCGATCCCCGATCACCAGACTTCCCCCCTCCTTTACAAATCCGGCAAGATGTTCGAGGGTCCGTTCCGCTCCTCCAAAGATAAACGATGTTCCAAGAGCACAGACCACATCATACGGTCTGTCCGGGACGTACTTCGCGGCGTCTCCTTCGATCACCGAGATACCGCTACCGTGGAGAAGATCTTTTGCGCGTGCTGCGGATTTGCTCTGTAGCTCAATGCCCGTTCCAGAGATACTAAACTCCTTTTGCCAGAGACTTAGGAGTGTTCCGTTCCCACATCCTATATCCAAAACAGACATTCCAGGTTGAAGGCCAGCATATTTTCCGGCCATGCTCAGCTTTTTTTCAGAAATAGGGTTCATAATATTCATATTTCCTTGTGTCAACAGCCCAATCGTGTCCTCATCCATATACACAATACTTGTTGTTCACCACTAAAACAATATTGCACAGATATTCTTGTTAATTACACAAATAATTCTTAGTTATTACAATATATACATAATCTATTATAGATTCTTCAGCGTATTTTAATGACAGGAGTTTTCTGTGGATCTTAAAAAGTTATCAAGCTCAGTTGCCTTTTGCTCACTTCTGGTGCTGCTCGCATCCTGTTCGTATGCAATTCTCTCAACTATTGTAACGCTCGCCGTCATAAACGGTTTTGGCATACCCGTCATTCTTGTCGGTAAGTTCTTTTATGGGTGGATCATC
>JAAYFR010000127.1 GCA_012728155.1 Bacteroidales bacterium
GATCGAGCCGTTCCTTAGGCTGCCCTGCTTTCTGTTGGGTACAACTTGTGGTAATCATAACTGCTAAAACGATAATAAGATATGCAATCCGTTTCATACGACTAAAACTATTTATTTTCAAAGGTGTCGTATGGAACTCGCTTTTAATCATGTTCTTGTGTGAGAACAATTCTCATGCTCGTTTCATACGATTATTTTATTTTTTTCTGTAGGTGTATGGAACCTTTGATATTTAAAATAATCATTCCCTTCGGGTGTTTAATGATTATTTTAAACATGTCGGTTTCATACGACTATAATATTATCTATATTCTGGGACTTTTTTCCTAATCTTTATACTTATATGTGACAAGATACAAAAGTACAAAAAAAATTGTTCGTTGCATCTCAAATAGGTCGAACTAAAAGGATTTCACCTCATCCTAAACAACCAAAAAATTCTTGTGAGGGAATATCTGAATTATTATGGTGCAGATAAAAAATGAAAGACTCAACCTCAAACCGGGCATTGTAGTTGGAGTATGAAGCACAAAACAAGGGTTTAAGCTGTCAATGACAGCATGGTTTTTCCGCACACATAAAGAAGTGGAGATGGTCGTCTATTATAAAAATTCAGTTCAGCAAAGTCGTAGCAACAAGAGAGCAAACCCAATGTCCAACAAAATTTATAACGCAACAAATTTGGCAAGTTCCTCTTTTATCAATTGTCCTATTTTCGCACTTACGGGGACTAATGGCAAGCGAAGCCTGTTATGAATCATACCTCTCAAACTGAGCAGGCATTTTACCCCCGCAGGGTTACCTTCCACAAACATGAGATGGAATAATTCTTCAAAATCGGCATTCATCTTACGGCGTGCCCCAGCAATATTTCCTTCGAGGGCATTTCTCACCAGCCATACCATCTCACCGGGGAAAGCGTTGGCAAATACCGATATCACTCCTATCCCTCCAAGTGCGATCACATCGGTGGTAATGGCATCATCACCCGAAATCAGGTAGAATCCTTCAGGGGCCTTGTCGATAATCGCCTTGATCTGGCTAAGATCCCCCGATGCTTCCTTTACAGCGACAATATTGGCACACTCTCTCGCCAAACGCAGCGTTGTTTCAGCCCTCATATTCACGCCGGTCCTTCCGGGCACATTGTACAGTATGATAGGTAATGGGGAGACCTGTGACAAGGCACAATAATGTTGGTATAGACCTTCCTGGGTAGGTTTATTATAGTAGGGTGTAACAGAGAGGATGGCAGATATCCCTGATAAATCGCTATTCTTCAGGTCATCAACAAGATCGGCCGTATTGTTACCGCCCAATCCCATCACTATCGGAATTCTACTATCCACCTGCGCTACGATAAAACGCACCACCTCATTTTTCTCCTTCTTTGAAAGTGTGGGAGTTTCAGCGGTAGTGCCCAAAGCCACAATATAGTCTGTTCCACTCGCCAGATGGAATTGCACCAGCCGGGAAAGTGCCTCGTAATCTATGGAATTGTCATCCTTGAAAGGGGTAATTAGGGCCACCCCCAAACCTTTTAAATCAACTTTTGACATGAAATGTTTATTTTTTCCAACAGTTTATTCACGGAACAGGCATTTGAAGAACAAATTGATTCCGACCCACAAATGTACATATTTTTCATCTGATTTTTTTATCTTTTCAAATCAATATGATGAAACGTTTCATTAAGCAAAATAGGAGAAAGTCAAAAGTAAAGACAGACCGAGTAGATATTTAACCGATAGGGAACAATTTTATTCAATGAAAATAAGTCGAAATCGCTCTGATAATACTATCTTTGCAGTGGAATGAATTCATAGTAAATGCATGCGATTTAACCCTCAATTTATTGTGGAGATGGAGAGGAGTAGCAGCAGCGTAAGGGAGAAAGTGGAAGAACGTGATTTATATCGTGATCAATGAGCATAAACAGTGTACATATAGGTATATTCGGACGTAGAAATATAGGAAAAAGTTCGCTGATAAGTATGCTCACCGGACAAGACTCCTCCATAATTGAAAATTTCACTAAGACAACCACCGATCCTGTGAAAAAGATGGTGGAGATCTTTAATATCGGACCGGTCGTGCTGGTCGATACTGCCGGGATAGATGATTTGGGAGAGATCGGAAATAAAAAAATCCAGAAATCGCAAGAGGTAATCCTGAAGGTTGACTGTGCCATCTTGCTGATTGCAGGTAATCAGTTTGGTGATTACGAGGTACAGCTGATCGAACAGTTCAAGAAGAATGAGGTCCCCTATTTTTTCGCCCATAACAAAAACGACATCGACAAAATCGCCGCTATCACCGTAAGTGCCATCAAGCAACACTCCAATGCAACAATTGTTGATTTCGACACCGTCAACTCCAAAGATAGGGATAGACTGATTGCCGCACTAAAGCGAATCATACCGGCAACCGCTTTTCAAAGGAACTCCCTGATCGGTGACTTAGTCCACCCAAGAGAGCTGGTACTTCTCGTCACTCCTGTCGACAGCGAATCGCCGGAAGGGCAGATGACACTACCTCAGAGTCAGACTATCCGTGATGCTCTAAACAACCAGTGCATTACAGTGGTGATACGGGAGAATGAAATGGCTGATTTTTTGAAATTAGGTTTCAGGCCTGATTTGGTTATTACCGACAGTTCAGCATTCGGATTGGCCGCCGAACTGCTACCGGAAGATATCCCCCTAACCAGTTTCAGCATCTTATTTGCACGGATGAAAGGCAATTTCTCTGCATTTCTGGAAGGTACGCCACATATCTCACGACTCAAAGAGGGTGACAAGGTGTTGTTGTTGGAGAGTGGTACGCATCAAGATAATTATAACGATATCAACAGTGGAGAGATCTCCAAGCTGCTACAACAATTCACCGGAAAAAATTTAAATTTCACCCTCCTCTCCGGGCTATCGGAACTTCCTCCCAGGATACGGGATTTTTCGCTCGTTATTCAATGCGGGGGATGCATGGTAACTCGCAAACAGTTACTGAATCGGCTACGTCCATTTATTGAGCGAGGCATACCGGTAACCAATTACGGAATGATATTGGCATATATACATGGCGTCTTCAGAAGGGCCACCAAAATGCTTGAAAGAAAACCAATCAACCTATCCCTGTTTCCCGATAATTGAAATTTTCATCACTCCCCAAATCGAAAGAGAGTCGATTATAGAGCAGCAAATCTGTTTGACAAAGTGATGCCACAGAGCTATGTTTATTTATTTATGAATTATTTTGTACTTTTGCAGTCGATGAGTCGTTCTCTATCCGTAGATCTTAATAGAGAACTTATTTTTTTATGTGCGATCGAAAAAAATATCAATCAAAGTTGGCAAAGAAAAAAACCTATTTATGCACAATTCAGAACTGAGTGAACAGGAAATCATACGTAGGCAAACTTTAGGAGAGTTAAGAGCGTTAGGGGTGGAACCTTATCCTGCCGCCCTATATAATGTAAATGCCTATTCTACAGAGATAAAAGATAAATTCAGCGACGATGCGCAACGTCGACCGGTAAGTATTGCCGGACGTATCATGAGTCGCCGTATCATGGGGAAAGCCTCTTTTATAGAGTTGATGGACTCCAAAGGACGAATACAGGTCTATATCACCCGTGACGATATTTGCCCCGGCGAAGACAAAGGGTTCTACAACACCGTATTCAAAAAGCTGACCGACATAGGTGATTTTGTGGGAGTAGAGGGTTTCGTTTTCCGCACCAAAACCGGAGAGATTTCCGTCCATGCGGAAAAAATCACACTGCTGTCGAAATCATTGAAGCCACTACCTATAGTGAAGATGAAAGAGGGGGTGTCATACGATAAATTTTCCGATCCCGAATTACGCTATCGCCGCCGTTACGTCGACCTGCTGGTAAATGACGAAGTGCGGGATATCTTTGTAAAACGTACCCGTATCTTCGACGCAATGCGTGAATTCTTTAACGCCTATGGATACCTCGAAGTAGATACCCCTGTGCTGCAAAATATCCCTGGTGGCGCTGCAGCGCGCCCCTTCACTACCCACATGAATGCACTTGATATCCAGCTCTATCTACGGATTGCCAATGAGCTTTATCTGAAACGGTTGATAGTGGGGGGATTTGAGGGTGTATATGAGTTTTCACGCAACTTCCGCAACGAGGGGATGGATCGCACCCATAATCCGGAATTCACCGTAATGGAAATATATGTCTCCTATAAAGATTACCGTTGGATGATGGAATTTACCGAACAGATGTTGGAGCACGTGGCGCTGAAAGTACTCGGGACGACGAAGACAAAAGTGGGTGGAGTGGAGATCGACTTCAAAGCACCCTATCGACGGGTGACAATGATCGATGCCATCAAGGAACATACCGGCGTGGACATCAGTGGCATGGATGAAGAACAATTGCGCGATGTATGTACACAGCTGGGGGTGGAGCAAGACAAAACTATGGGTAAAGGCAAACTGATCGACGAAATTTTCGGTGAAAAAGCCGAAGGGAAGTATATTCAACCCACCTTTATCATCGACTATCCCATTGAGATGTCCCCTCTCTGCAAACGCCACCGGGACAATCCGGAACTAACCGAACGGTTTGAGTTGATGGTCAACGGGAAAGAGTTGGCAAATGCCTATACGGAGTTGAATGACCCAATCGATCAGCGTGAACGGTTCGAAGAGCAGCTCCAACTCTCCGAGAAAGGAGATGATGAGGCGATGTTTATCGATCAGGATTTCCTGCGCGCCTTAGAGTACGGTATGCCGCCTACTTCGGGAATGGGTATCGGAATGGATAGGCTTGCCATGCTCCTTACCGGACAGACCTCTATCCAGGAAGTTCTTCTTTTCCCGATGATGCGTCCGGAGAAGACGAACCTGGGCAATCCCGTTCCGGATGGGGAAAATGAATCGGCAACCAATAGTTCGGCACTTTAAAGCCGGATCATAAAACAATGCAGATTGGATTCCATCGTCAAAACCTCTATTTTTGACGATGGGAAATGGGAACATTATTTTCACAAATCATCAAATCAATAGAAATGAATACGATTCAATTACAGATCAAAGATCTTTCCGGCTTTCTGTCGGAAGAGGATATCTTGAAGCAGTCGGGACAAGCCACAGCTTGCAACCAGGCACTCCACGACGGTTCACTTGCAGGCAGCGATTTCCTTGGATGGGTTACCCTACCCTCCTCCATCACAGATCAGGAGTTGAGGGAGGTAGAAGATGCCGCCACCGTACTCCGTACGCGCTGCGAGGCGGTTGTAGTTGTCGGCATCGGTGGCAGTTACCTTGGTGCCCGTGCCGTGATCGATGCCCTCTCCTCCTCGTTCGATTGGTTGCAGGAGAAGAAGGATCGGAAAAATCCGGTAATCCTTTTCGCGGGGAACAACATTAGCGAAGATTATCTGTATGAGTTGATGCAGTATCTCCAGAACAGACAGTTCGGCATTATCAATATCTCCAAATCGGGGACAACTACCGAACCGGCCATCGCTTTCCGGCTGCTGAAAGAGCAACTTGAAGAGAAAGTAGGGAAAGAGGAGGCCAAAAACAGGATCGTGGCCATCACCGACGCATCGAGAGGGGCACTTCGCACCCTGGCCAATACCGAAGGTTATCAAACATTCGTCATCCCCGACAATGTAGGAGGACGCTACTCGGTACTCACGCCGGTTGGATTACTTCCCATTGCCGTGGCAGGAATAGATATCCGCAAGCTGGTAGCCGGCGCGGTGGAGATAGAAAAAGCAACCCTCCCTTCCACCTCTTTCGATTACAATCTCCCCGCCATCTATGCTGTTATCCGCAATGAGTTCTACAAACGGGGAAAAAAGATCGAGATATTGGTGAACTATCATCCTAAACTCCATTTCTTGGCTGAGTGGTGGAAGCAGCTTTATGGCGAAAGTGAAGGCAAAGAAGGAGTGGGGATCTTCCCGGCTGCCGTTGATTTCACTACCGACCTCCATTCTATGGGTCAGTGGATACAGGAAGGTGAACGCACCATCTTCGAAACGGTGATCACGATCGCAGAAGCAAATGAAAAGGTGCGGATTCCACGTGACGAGAGGGATCTCGACGGATTAAACTACTTAGAAGGGAAGCGAGTCGACGAGGTGAATAAGATGGCGGAACTGGGTACCCGAATTGCGCATGTGGATGGCGGTGTTCCCAACATCATTATTGAAATACCCAAGCTGACCGAAAAATATATCGGACAACTGATCTATTTCTTCGAAAAGGCATGTGGTATCAGTGGCTATCTACTTGGAATCAACCCCTTCGATCAACCGGGAGTTGAAGCCTATAAAAAAAATATGTTCGCCCTGCTGGAAAAACCTGGCCATGAAGAGGCCACCAAAGCACTCAAAGCAAGGTTATAGGTATGTAGATTTCCATAAATCTATACAATCGGGCAGACAAAAAGTTGCCCGTTTTTATTCAATAGAAGATGAATGAAGCACTTATACATTATCTCCAAAAATTCCATTTCACACAATTTGATCTGAAAGCGATACTTTTCGACATGGACGGCGTTCTCTATGACTCTATGCCGGCACATGACAGATCATGGCGACAGACAATGGACGAGATGAAACTCCATTATCTACCCCAGGAGTTTTACTTTCAGGAGGGCAGGGTCGGTCAATCGACCATCAACACTGTGTTTCAACGAAATCTTCATCGTGATGCCACAGAAGAGGAGATAAAAAGGATATATGCCCGTAAGAGTGAGTTATTCCAACAATACAACAGTGGGGCCATCTTTTCCGGTGCTGCACCGCTCTTGCGGTATATAGATGCAAGCGGGCTCAAACCCGTGTTGGTCACCGGATCCGGGCAGCCATCGCTTCTCGATCGGCTGGAGACACACTTCCCTGGCATATTCACTCCGGAAACTATGGTGACCGCTTTCGACGTGACAGAGGGAAAACCTCATCCTGAGCCCTATCTGAGGGGACTTCAAAAAGGAGGAGATCTAAAACCCAACCAAGCGTTTGCGGTAGAAAATGCTCCATTGGGCATCGAGTCAGCCGTCGCTGCCGGTATTTTCACCATTGCAGTGAATACAGGTCCCCTCTCCAACTCTATACTTTCCGGTGCAGGTGCCTCAATCGTTCTCAGTTCGATGGAGGAGCTGCTCAAAATAATACCGGAGACACTCCATTTAATAGGGAGAATCAGCATATAGGGTACCCTGTTTCTCATCAAAAAAAAGAACAATGGAAACCACTTTGAGTATACTTCTCTTTCTGCTTCTGTGGGGGTGTTCCACCTCCAAGCCAAAGGATCCTATCATTGAGGTTAACAAGGAAATAGCAGTGGGCAACTTCACGAAAGCTACGGAGATGGCTGATTCAATCATCTCAAAAGGAACGGCCAACAAAGATCTACTGCGGGATCTTCGCTTTATCCAGGATTCCCTGCATAGAGTGACATTGGATTTCAACAAAACGAGGGAGGATATCGTCGAATGGATTGAGAGAAACCAACTGTGTACACCCTCCGATTCACTTCTAGATAGCTGGGAACAATCAAAAGTGCTCGAATACAGAGTTATTGAGGGAGAAAAGCGATATTTCCGTAATGCTGCCCCCAATATATTCAGGGTAGACAGTTCGGCAAGAGAACTGAGTAAGGTCTCATCCCCCACAACAGATCTACCTCTTGATTCACTCCTGGTCGATGCCTTCAACAATAGGATCAACAGCGATACAAAAGGGAAATATTACCTCCCGGAGAAAACGATAAAGGCACGTTATAGATTGACAGTAAACGCCGACGCAGTGTCCAACGGTGAAACAGTGAGAGCCTGGCTCCCCTTTCCAAGAGAAGATATCCGCCGACAAACGGATGTAAAGCTGCTTGCCACCTCACAAGACAGCTACCTCATATCCAACGACAAGACGGCTCATACAAGCGTTTATATGGAACAAAGGGCTGCAGAGGGTCAACCAACTGTTTTTTGGATAGATTTCGAATTCACCTCCCGTGGAGAGTGGTTCGATCTGTCGCAGATAGAGGTGAAGCCGTACGATCACAACAGCCAATTATACCGCACATTCACTTCCGAAAAGAAACCGCATATCCAATTTTCCGAAAATATCCGGAATCTGACAGACAGCATAACCCAAAATGCCTCCTCCGTGGTGGAGACCCTTCAATCTATCTACCGTTATATTTCCGCCAACTTCCCTTGGGCGAGTGCGTTGGAATATTCTACAATTGCCAATATCCCGGAATATGTCATTGAATATGGCAAAGGAGACTGCGGACAGGTGTCCCTTCTTTTGATCACCATGTTGCGGTACAAGGGTATTCCGGCTCGTTGGCAGAGCGGCTGGATGACACATCCGGGAAATGTGAACCTGCACGACTGGGCGGAGCTCTATATTGAAGGCACCGGTTGGATCCCGATTGATATTTCATTCGGCCGGGGCGGAACTCTCCCGATTGAGCCGGGACGTGAATTTTTCATGAGTGGCATCGACTCATATCGCCTCTATATCAACTCCGATTTTTCAGGCGATTTTTATCCCCCAAAAAAATATCCCCGCAGCGAAACAGTAGATTTTCAACGAGGTGAAGTGGAGTCGGATCAATGGAATCTATATTTCGATCGCTGGAAATATAAGATGGAACTATCCTACAAATAATAAAATCTATTCATTATCTTTGTAACAACGATTGAAACTCATTGAGATATCTTTTTATTGACATGCACATAAATGACTATGGATTTCTGCGGGTGGCGGCCGCATCTCCAAAACTCAAGGTGGCAGATTGCGATTTCAACACCGAAGAGATAAAGAGAGTGATTGAACGGGCTCAGGGGGAAAAGGTACAGATTCTTTGTTTTCCGGAACTGAGTCTCACAGGATATAGTTGTGGGGATCTTTTTTTTCAGAAAGCACTACAACAAAAGGCAGTGGAGTCGTTATGTGAATTAGTCCGTTTTTTGACAGAGAGACCTTTCATTATCGTAATCGTAGGACTTCCGTTAAGGATAAAAGAGTCCCTCTATAATGTAGCTGCCGTATTGTCGGGGGAAGGTATCTTAGGCTTTGTACCTAAGACTTATATTCCAAACAACAACGAATTTTACGAGAAGAGGTGGTTTGCCTCCGGCAACCAACTAACCGACACGATAGCCACTATCGAAAACGATATATTCAACGTACCGGTAGAGAAGGAGACCAACAAGGTTCCCATCTCTTCCAAAGGGATGATTTTTCACACCTCTTTTGGTAGTTTTGGCATAGAGATTTGTGAAGATCTTTGGATGCCCGTTCCACCATCCTCCCACTTAACCATGCAGGGGGCAGAGTTGATATTTAACCTTTCTGCAAGCAATGAGCTGGTTGGGAAGAACAACTACCGGAAATCGCTCGTTCTGCAACAATCGGGTCGATGCCACGCGGCATATATTTATGCGGCGGCAGGTTGGGGTGAGTCGACTACCGACATGGTCTTTCCCGGTGGCTGCCTGATTGCCGAAAACGGATTATTGCTCGCTGAATCAGCTCGGTTCTCACCCGAAAGCGAACTGATTATCGCAGATATCGATGTAGATGCATTGAGACACGACCGGATGAAAAACAACAATTACGCCGCTGCTGCTTCGCATGATGCAACAAAAGTGAATTGTTATCTCGACTTTATCACCTCTAAAAAAATCTTTCGCACGTTCAACCCTCATCCTTTTATTCCTTCTAAAGAGGAGATC
>JAAYFR010000128.1 GCA_012728155.1 Bacteroidales bacterium
GTTCAGCAATCCAACTATTGCGTTGAGTCCGGCGAATTTCATATTTACAGGGACAATTCAATTCCAAGAGAGATATTGGGATTGGGGTTGGTCATACAGATGGACTAATGTTCCGAACAATGCTACCGTCTCTTTAGATCCTAATATAGGCACCATCTCTGTTTCGCCTGCAGGACAATACAAGTACACAGTTCCGGTTTCAACCAATTTAGCAACTTCTATTATATTCAGTCATAAACCATTACTTGCTACTTACGAAACAAACCGAACACCGGAAAGTTTAAAAACAAATTCAGCACTGCGATTAGACAGATAATAATGAACGGCATGGTGCTACCCGATCAAATTGACAAAGAGCACACCATTTAGGAAAACATCTTCAGTGTACCATCCTCCAAGAGGTGGTACACTGAAGGTGTTCTTCTCCCCATAATAGAAGCTGACACCATTGTCCACTTATCAAAATTTCGTTAATCACAATTTTTAAAAAGAGAGGCTGCTTCCTTCCCGCGCGGGAGGACACGTGCGGGAGCGGACGCGAGCGGAGGGATCAAAATCTACTCAGACAGTATTGTATTAATAGCCAAAATAATAATTCGAAAGATAATCACAGTTGCGAGCCAGATCGCTCATTGCATCAGTTTCTCCAAACTCATTTACAAGTTTGTGAAAATAAGTCCGATAATGATTATTCCACACTTCTTTATAATTCTCTCCATCGCTTGATATTCCATTATGAGCAAAATAAGCATCATTCTGTGTCCATTGGTAAAACTTCCCTTGCTCGGCACTCCCCATTTGAAACAGTATTTTTGCTTTGTGCTCATCATCTTTTGCTTTTTCAAAGGCTTTTTCTAAATATCCAAGAGCTAAATCATAATTATCCGGCTCGACAAATACATGTCCGTTATAATTTTTATAGTAAACGGTATAGTTAGAATAAGGTTTTTCTCTATACTCATACTTGCCGTCATTGGTATTGTCCAGATCCATTACAAACAGATGTCTGTAATAAGAGGTGGATGTGGTATTGTACAATAAATTACCAATCAGATGATACGCTTTGGCACTTCTTGCATCAGACGACTCGGCAATTTTCTTTAACTCCAAGAGTGCTTGTGTTACATCATATTTGTTCATCACAGGCTGTATAAAGGGAAATTCACCGATAAACTCTTCGTGCTCTAATGCCTCTTCCGCAGACAAAATCAAATGGTATCTGATATTGTGTCCGAAAACCAATGAAGAGATATTTCGATAGCCGTCGAAGGAATCCTCGTCGAGCGAGTTACCCATATAGTCGTAATTTGGATAGCCTTTGAATTGTGCTGCATTTTGGTAGCGCTTGTTGGCCTCTTTGAAGTCGCCCTTACGCATAGCAAAATCCCCAAAAACTACTGCGAAGTAGGCATCCAAATTGCCGACTCCCTCCATTTTGGGATATAAAATCTCCTGCTCAAAGCTGTTTTTATTCTTTTTCTTATGAAATTTCTCTAACGACTCTGCCAATCCCCGCTCGGGATATTTTCTGAAACTCTCTAAGGGGTTACTCATCAAAAAGGATTTAGCGGCATCGCCTTGTAAAAAGTAGCGGTTGGCAATCACATCTTTCAAAAATGCTTCGGTGGTGGGAGCGTTGTAGTAATTGACCTCATCATCGGGTTCAGCTGCCACAAAGAAGCTTTTGTATTGCTCAAAGAGCATCTTCTCAACACTCTCGTCGATTGTCTGATGGCGCACAATATCATTGAGTATTTTCATACGCTCAATCTGCTCGCGATACTCTTCGCTGTCGTTTTCTATCGAAGATAAAATTTCCAGACTCTCATCATGTTTTTTATCTAAAAACTTGGTATAGGCTTCGGCAATAGTCCAAAAGCTCTCCTTATCCTGTTCCTGCACCTTCCGAATAAACTGATCCAGCTCTTTCAGATAGTTATTCTTTTTCCATCCCGAATAGTATGGGATGCTATTTTTATATGTATTTTTGCTCTTCTTCGACGAAGTGAAAAGCTTTTTAATGAAATTCCATATTTTTGCGAAAAAGCCTTGTTTTACGCTCTCTGCCTTTTCGAGCGAAGCCGGATCCATTGCCGGTTCCTCTCTGTTCTCATCGTAATAGCCTACCGGCAGATAGGCGCGCTCCAACTCATTGATAGCCCTTGCCGCCAATACCTGCAGCAGCTCTGAATTGGGGTTTATCTGATAGATTTTCTCCATCATCGGCAGCGGATTATTAAAATCCTGATAACCTAACAGGAAATAGGCGGCACACTTCTCATCGTCGGTGCGTGCCCGATTCAGCAGGTCATCAAATACATCCTGATTTGTCAGCTTCATCGAGCTGTATGCGCTCACTTTTTGTCGGTTGGAGTGCAGAAAAACCTGGAAGAAATTCCAGTTGGCGTCTTCAATCTCACCTGCACCTCTCTGCGCTCCGGCCAGCTGATCCAAAGCCATATAATAAACAGCATTTTTCAGATTCAGCGGCTCCACATAGTTCTCAAAATCAGCTATGGCATCTTCATACAAGCGTTTGTAGTGCTGAAAGCGCACCAACTGATAGGCATAGCGGATTTTTATTTGCGGATCGGTGACAGCATCATACATATTGCGGAATAATGCAATGTTTGAACCACAGTCGAGTTCACTCACATTGTGATTCTCCTCCTTTTCGTAGTAATAATAGTCAAAATCGGAATTGGCAACAGAGTATACTCTCATAAACGGCTCAAATGATTTGGCAGTTATCAGGTAGTCGATACCCTCGCTGTATTTTCCGTAAAAATCACTGCCCAACTGACGCAGCAGCGCATTGCCGGCTCTTCCGTTCCGCATTTTTTCCAACTCTTCAAGCGGCATCCGATAGACTATCTCTTCGGTCTGCTGGTAGTCTGTTTTGTTATCAAAATAGGCTTGCCAGGACAGAATATTCTCATCATCATTTGCCCCCGCTGCTTTTTCGTAATAGTAATTGCTATAAGTCAGCAGAAAGGGTGTGTACGATTTGTTTTTGATAATACTCTGCGTAAAGAGATTGAAATACTCTAAATCGGGCTCGTACCAGATACAGGCTTGCACACCCTGAAAGGTTGCAAATGCCAATAAAAAAGAAAGTGCTATTTTCTTCATCGTAACAGGTTTTTATTATCCACAAAGCCTGAGCTAAGTTGATAGTAGATTATATTATATTTTGGTATTTTATTGTTGATAAATTGCACCGCTTCATCTAATTGCGCCGCATCAATCTCTTCGGTTTTTATCATAAAGCCGCTGTTGAGAAAGTGACCGAAGTAAAAACCGTCTTCCACCACCTCTGCTCTATTCTCCGCTATTTTTCGCAATCCGGGGCTGTTCAGGTCTGTTTTGCTCAGCCCGTTGATAAGTCTGTGCTGTCCAATGTGGTTGGTGACAATGCCCCAGGAGAAAATCGGCAAGGCGATATCTATATTTTGTATTGGGTAGCGTTGAAGCTCTCTCAGGTAATTTTTCAGGAGCGACAGATCCAAAATCGAGTTTTTATCCGAATCTTCGAGTGGCGAAGAGGTGGAGTAACACATCAGATAAACCTTATCAACCGGGGGCACTCCCATTTTATGACGATCTTTGACCTGATGCAGGCGCAGTGTAGATGTAACTTTCAATCCCGACAACTCTTTCAACCGCTCTAATAAGAGAAAAAAATCATCTCTCGTTCCGGCAGTCCAGTCGCAGTCTATCTGCAGCTCGCCACCCATATTTAGCGACAGTTCCCCTGCCCTGCGTTCGACAAGTTTAATCAGCTCTTCGGCTAAATATTGAATCTCTTCGCTACTGATATTGTAGAGTGTGCGGTTGGTGATAAAGACTACCGGCACTATCTCTTTGTCGCTCACGAAAGAGCTGTCTTTATTCACAAGGGCGACAGGCTGTATTTTGCCGTCGAGCCTGTCCACATCAAAAAATCGGAGATAGAGCGCAGGCACATCGGCCCTGTTCAAAGCATCCTTTTCAACATCATTCAAGGAGAGTTGGGTTCTCCAGTAATAAAAGGTGTAAGAATGATGTTCTTGTTTTGAACAAGACAAAAGCAGTAATCCAAGTAAAAAAGCAGCAAGTTTTTTCATCGGCTACATATTTTTGTGTTTAGTCCGCACGCTCATCACTCTCATCCTCAACAGACTCCTCATTTAATTTAGGATATGCGGTACGAAAGTGATATATATTCTTGATTTCAGACCGGAAAACCGAAAATATACCTGTAAATTTTTGTTACTTTAACAATACCTATGCAAAGCTATAAAAAATTGTAGCATATTTGATTAAATATCCTTTATTTGTTTATTTTTGTCTCAGCTGTTTTCATTGTACATACAATATTGAAAAACACTATTAACCAACTAAAAATTAAATCAGCCGGATTATTCTCATTACTTGCTTATTATCAATCTTTATTTTATTCCTTTAAAATCCTCCCCCATTGCGTCATAACTCCAGAGAGAAGAGCTGGAAAAACAAAGAATTGAGAAAAGAAATCTCGAAATAGAAGAGGAAAAACAAAGAATGGAACAGGAAGAGCGTGACAGAATTCCAAATATGATAAAAAAATATGGGGAAGAAAAAGGAAAAATAATAGGTAAAAAAAAGGTGAAAATAGGATTTACACAACAAATGTGCATTGATTCATGGGGTAAACCTAAATCAATCAATAAAACAACAACCGGTTATGGCGTTCACGAACAATGGGTATACGCAAGCGGAAATTATCTTTTTTTTGAAAATGGGATTCTAAGTGCAATTCAAAACTAACATTCATAAAAAATAACTATAACAACAGAACATTACAAAACGCTACTCTCCCTATACAAGAGAAAAGTAAAAGGATTTCAATAATTTTCAAGGTTTAGCTAGAAAAATTCATTGGGTTGATAAGCGAAAATGAACAACTTACCAACGCCGGAGTGCTGTTTGCAGATCAGTGTCCATTAAGGCAAAATCGAGTTTTCTGCACCAGGTGGAATGGGTTAAACAAAGGCTCTGTGTTTGATGACGCCTTGGACGATAAAGAATTTTCAGGAAGTTTGGTTTTTATTCTGAATGCTGCCAAGGATTTTATCAAAACCAACAACAAAATCCGCTGGGCAAAAACAGCAGACAGCCGAATTGAAAAGCCAGATTATGCGGAACGCGCCTACTTTGAGATTTTAGTAAACGCTATTATACATAGGAATTATTTTGAAATAGGAAGTGAAATTCATATTGATATGTATGACAATCGACTAACTGTTTGGTCCCCGGGAGGTATGATTAATGGTCGAATTTTTGAAGAACAACCGGTCTTTCGGATGGAATCTCAACGCCGTAACCCCATTATTGCCGATCTTTTTCAACGGATGAAATTTATGGAACGTAGAGGAAGTGGCTTTGGAAAGATTATTGATGCGACAAAATCTTTGCCTGAATATTCAGAAGACTGTATGCCCGAATTTGAAGCTGATGAAAATGGATTTCAAATAACTCTTTGGAATGTAAATTACAGCACCGACCAAGATACCGACCAAGATACCGACCAAGATATTTTAAGTGTTGAAGAACGTCGATTGTTATTAATTGATTTTTGTAAAACACCACGCTCTCGTTTAGAAATGATGAACTTTTTACAAATGAAACACAATCCGACATTTCGAGTTAATTATCTCAATCCTTTATTGGAAAAAGGAATTTTGATAATGACTTTGCCCGATAAACCGAATAGTAAATATCAAAAATATGTAGTTAATGCTTCTAACTTGTGATTTTGAAAAATAATCATCAGCCCGATAAACGTCAAACTTGTTTGTGGTTTATCGGGCTTTCTTATCTCCGTTTTCGTCGAGGCTTGTCGACTGATTTTTTGAGCCTGATTGAAACGCAGTGAATGAACGGCTTCAAATAAATCTGATGATGTGCCGCAGACGAACAACCATCGGGATTTGATAGTATTACGGCATAAAAGGGGCAAGCATAAATTAAGTCGAGCCGGACTACGCCGGTCGGGTGGTTTTTGTTTGCCTCTTTTTTTACATAAATTGAATACGTGACACTTCGAGAATTGGAGTTAA
>JAAYFR010000129.1 GCA_012728155.1 Bacteroidales bacterium
TACTAATGCTATCCCAAAAAATAGAATATAAGGGGGCAAAAATTTTAATTTCGTTCTCTTCATCTGTTTTTTTACATTAAATATTCAACATCAATAATTTTTCACTAAAGCCTGTTTAATATCATCATGTAGAAAATCCACACTCTCCAATCCCACCGACAGTCGTACAGTTTTGTCACTTACATTCATAGCATCTCTTTGTGTTTGAGAAAAGTTTCCATAAATTGTGCTTGCAGGATGAATCGCAAGGCTTTTGTTATCGAACAGATTAGTGGCGCGGCGAATGGCTTTCAGTTTATCCATGAACCGGAAGCAGGCATCTTTTGAAGCCAGGTCGAATGTCAGCATCGCTCCCGGCGTCTCTCCGAATTGTAGGCAGCTTAATTCGTAAAAAGGATTATCCGATAGTCCCGTATAATTCACATATTCAACGCCTTTCAACGTTTTTAGGCGTTTGGCGAGTTCAAGGCAGGTACGGCTTTGTTTTTCGTAACGCAGCTGTAGCGTCTCCAATCCGATTGTCTGCAAGTGAGCCGTTCCCGGGTTCATATACGCTCCAAAGTTTCGGTGAATCTCCTTACGCAATTTGAAGTTAAATGTATAATTTCCGTGATCGTTGGCCACTTCGCTGAGCCGTTTGTTTTTTGTCCAGTCAAAAGAGGCATAATCGATTATAAGTCCGCCTACACTGGTTGCGCCACCCGATATATATTTGGTACTGGAAACCACTTCGATATCTATCCCAACGTTCGTGGCCTTAAAAACCGAAAAAGAAATAATGGTTGTGTCAGCAATCAACGGCACATTTTTCTCCTTCGCTAATGCGCTTATAACAGAAAGATCGACAACCTCCATCTGTGGGTTTGTGATGATTTCCAAGAATATAGCGCATGTGTTTTCATCTATATTCTTGCGGGTATCTTCTTCGTTTGTTAAATCGCAAAACCTGACTTCCACGTCAAAGGCTTTCAACGTATTCGCGAAAAACGAGTAGGTATTTCCAAACAGATGCCTGGAAGTAACAATGTTCGCACCGCTGTACGCAATGGACATAAACACGTTGCTTATCGCAGCCATTCCCGAGTTAAAGGCAGTGACGTTGTAAGCTCCGGTGATATGTTTTACCCGTTCTTCGAAGTAATGAACGGTGGGGTTCGATATGCGAGAATAGGTATGGTCGGCTGTTTTTCCGCAAAAAGCGGCTTCCATATCCGCGGCTGTTTTAAATTCGTATGCCGCGGCATTGTAAACCGGCATCGAAAGAGAATTATATATGTCATGCTGTGGATAAGGAATATTCAACAAACAATCTTCGAAATTTAAATCATTCATCTTTTTGCAATTTCAGGTTAAAAAGATACAAAAATGCGGGAGTAAGCGATATTTAAAAGGAAGAGGATTTGTTTGTCGCATGTGAAGCAACGCCAGACAGCACTTTTTTATATAGATTTACTACATTTTTTGCCTTTTCGTCCCACGAAAGCTTTTGTTGCAGAAATTTACAATTCAGGGACATTTCCTCCAGCAATTTACGATTTGCAAAAAACATATTCAATTGTTCGGCAAAATCGGTGACGGATTGTTGAGGATTAGTAAGCGGAATTTTACGGCCAACCGTCTCATCAATAATTGCTCCGAATCCACAGGCATCGAAACACAATACGGGTAAACGATTGCTGACAGCCTCCAACACAACGGTAGAAGTAGCTTCGCTCACACTCGTGAAGAAAAAAAGCTGAGCTTCGCGCATGGCTTTTTGTACGATTGCATGGGGTTGATTACCGTGCCATACTATCTGAGCTGACACGCCTAAATCAGTAGCAAGTTTTTTCGCCTCCGTTTCTTGGGACTCATTCCCTTGGCCATACACATCCAAAACGATGTGTTTGTTCTTCGTTGCAGCTAAAGATCTCAATGCCAACGGCAATAATTTACTAAAAATAAGCCTCCCGACCCACAACGCATGAAAATCTTCCTCGTAAAATCTTTTCGTCGGAACATCAGCACTGATAAAAGTTCCGGTTTCGGGAATAAGAACAGAGTCCTTTTTTTTGTGAATTTTTATAGCACGGTATGAATCCGGGGTGGAGCTGATTAGTAAACTGCCTCGTTTAAGCGCCTCATTAACGCGACCATCGTACTTGATTTGCAATGTATTGATGGTATTTTTCAACCGGTTAAAAACCCGCATTTTTATTCCTGCACCCTCCGAATAAGCGGAAGGAAATTTATGCAAA
>JAAYFR010000130.1 GCA_012728155.1 Bacteroidales bacterium
GTAATGTATCATCCCTCATCAGTGGAATATAGGCTGCTGCTTTTTTCTTTGCAAGATATTCCGGTATCTCCTCATGAGGGATGTCGTCGGGATACGACTCATCAATATCCGGCAAGGTCAATATTTCATATTCCACATCTATTCCCGCAAGCAGCTCTCTTCTGCGGGGAGAATTAGAGGCAAGGATGAGGCGATACCTATTTGGCAGAGTATCCATCAATAATCTATTTTCTTCATTCACAATCATAACTTAAATGCATGTCAATGCTCATTATAAAAAGATCAATATTACACAAAATTTTTGATATATCTTCTACTATATAATTCCTGTAAAAGCAAGGGGTAATCTATAATAAATTGATAATCTGATATATATTTAAAACGACGTTTTTTCTATGTTTGGAAAAATCTCCGGGTTTCACTATTTTTGCAAAAATTCCAAGTAAAAATATTGATACAAAACCATATGCTTCTCGATCTTTGCCCCTCTCCGGTATTATATCCCTACTATCAACAGGAGGGCGACACGGTAATTGTGGTAGACACCTTCCGTGCGTCCGCCACAC
This sequence comes from Bacteroidales bacterium, assembly GCA_012728155.1. Lineage (GTDB taxonomy): Bacteria > Bacteroidota > Bacteroidia > Bacteroidales > Dysgonomonadaceae > Proteiniphilum. The sequence goes on from JAAYFR010000130.1 coordinate 567, forward strand.
TGTGTGCTGCTTTTGCAAGTGGCGCTTCGTCGGTTATCTCTGTGGCCTCTATTGAAGAGGCGAAACAGTATAAGTCGAAAGGATTCCTTGTAGGGGCGGAACGCAATGCACGCAAATGTGATTTTGCCGATTTCGGCAACTCTCCATACGACTATACAGCGGATAAGGTGTCGGGAAAGGAGCTTGTCTTCACTACTACCAACGGCACCCAGGCCATTCAGGCAGCCAAAGATTGCCGACACCTTTTTATTGGCACCTTCTCCAATATAGATGCAGTGCTGGAGGCCTCTCTCCGGTTATCCGAACGCACGGTAATCCTCTGTGCCGGATGGGAAAACAAAATCAATATCGAAGATACCCTCTTTGGCGGAGCATTCGCAGAAAAATTATCGGAGAAGGGGAAGTTGACCATTGGATCGGATAGTGTAAGGATTGCCCTCTCATTATGGCAACAGAGTAAAAATAATCTACTGGAATACTTGAAGGAGAGTGATCATTACGCCCGTCTCATTGCCAATGGTGCTGCAAGCGACGCCCCTTATTGCCTGCAAATGAATACGGTTTCGGTTGTTCCCACCTATAACAAACAGGAAGATAAATTAAGGATTATGAGCTAGATGATTGATTAAGTATAAAAATCAGATTCATCAAAGTCGAAAGAACCGGTAAACTGTTCCAGATCACGCCGCTCTTTTTTAGTGGGACGCCCTGCGCCTCTCTGGCGATCGACAAATCCGCTGATCCGGCTCAGCTCTATCAATTCGTACTGATCGGAAGAGGTTATATTTTCCATAAATTCGGGGACTTTGGACGCTCCCATACGCTTGTCAGCCAATGCCAACACCTTGAATGAAAAGGTTATCGGCGGCTTTTTCACTTCGATGACATCTCCTACCCTGATATTCCTCGATGGCTTCACCGCAACATTGGCAATCATCACCCTCCCTTTTTTACAAGCTTCGGAGGCAACAGTACGGGTCTTGAAGATTCGCACTGCCCATAACCATTTATCGATCCTTACTTCATCCATCTCCTACGATTTTAGCTTGGCAGAATTAGAGGAGAAGAGAACCACAAAACCGAATCCAATCTGCCCGGTAAGACTTACTTGTTATTATACTGGTTCATTGTGATCTGGACTCCCGCCAGACAAAAACTGCGAATCATATCCACCGCCCTATCGATCCGACCGGATAGGAGTTGCTGCTCTTCTTCCGAAAAACAATCCAACACATAATCGATTTGTCTTCCTTGTGAAAAATCATTCCCAATTCCAAATCTCAACCGTGGATAGTTCTCCCCTATCAATTCCTGAATGTGTCTCAACCCGTTATGACCTGCATCGCCCCCTTTCGATTTCATACGCAATGTGCCAAAGGGCAAAGCCAAATCATCGACGACTACCAACAGATGTTCGTTTTCGATCTTCTCTTTCTGCAACCAATAGCGGATGGCATTTCCACTCAGGTTCATAAATGTAGAGGGCTTGAGCAGGATAAGCGATCTGTTGCGAAGCCGCATTTCTGCCACAAATCCATATCGCCTATCCTCAAAAACAATATTGGACGCTTTAGCAAAAGCGTCCAATACCATAAATCCAATATTGTGACGGGTTTGCTCATAATCGGATCCGATATTGCCCAATCCCGCAATCAAATATTTCATTGTCTCTCTTTTATCACTCAGCCTTTGCTGCTGCCCCTCTTGCGGCACGTGTCAACTGCACACGACAAACAACAGTATTCTTGGCGCTGAGCACTTCAACATCTTCAAAATGGAGCTGACCCACCTGAATAGATTTACCCAATTCTAACTGATCCACGTTCACTACCAACTCTTCGGGTAATTTAGATGGCAACGCTTTCACCTTCAATTTACGTGTGTCGAGCGACAAC
>JAAYFR010000131.1 GCA_012728155.1 Bacteroidales bacterium
AATCACAGCGTTCGATCCGGATGGAGAGGCGGTGGTGGTTAAGACGGAAAGTCAAAAATCTATTCCTGCCGATATGGTCATATTGAGTATCGGAGTAGCACCGGAGAGTGGTCTGGCCAAAGAAGCGGGATTGGAAATCGGCAGCTTGGGTGGAATCAAGGTAAATGATTACATGCAGACCTCCAATGGGGATGTCTATGCGGTGGGTGATGTGGTGGAAGTGAAGAATCTAATTACCGGAAAGCCTGCGCTTATCCCACTTGCCGGACCGGCCAATAAGCAGGCCAGAATCGCTTCCGACAATATCATATTAGGGAATAAACGGGTGTACAAAGGTACCATCGGCACTTCCATAGCCAAGGTATTTGATATGACAGTCGCCTCTGCCGGTGCCTCAGAAAGATTGCTTTCACGGGAAGGGATAGCCTATAACACAACGATCAGCCACTCTGGCTCGCATGCCGGATATTATCCCGGTGCTTTACCATTGACGGTAAAAATTAATTTTTCTCCTGAAGGGAAACTGCTCGGAGCACAGGTGGTGGGATTCGAAGGAGTAGACAAACGGATCGACCTGCTGGCGCAGGTGATCCGAAACGGGGGAACCATATATGATCTGCAAGAGATTGAACATGCTTATGCGCCGCCATTCTCTTCTGCAAAAGATCCGGTGAATACGGCAGGATTTATTGCGGAAAATATCCTTACCGGGAGGGTAAATATTATCCGATGGGATGAGCTGTTGAAGGTGGATCCCGAGGCGATAATCCTTGATGTAAGGATCAAAGAGGAGTTTGAGTTCGGTCATATTGAAAATGCAATCAATATTCCTCTGGATGAATTGCGTGAAAGGCTTTCCGAAATACCTACTCACCTGCCGGTATATCTCTATTGTGCCGTGGGTTTACGCGGCTATACCGCTTCACGAATCCTCCAGCAACATGGATTTAGTGCTGTTTATAACTTGTCCGGAGGCTATAAAACCTATTCGTGTCTATTGCAGGAGCAACGCACGATTGCCGGAGACAGCACTATTGAATGTGATTTCCTTCCTGTGATTCGCGACGATGGTGAAATAAAGATAGAACCGGCAAAAAAGATTGTAGTGGATGCCTGTGGATTACAATGTCCCGGACCGATCAGAGAGTTGAAAAAAAACTATGATAGGTTATTGTTTGGTGAGCAGTTGACGATAAAAGTAACCGATCAGGCTTTCGGACAGGACCTGAACGCATGGTGCAATATGGTGGGAGCGAAGCTGATTGATATGAACCAGTCGGGAGGAGTGATCAGTGCTACCGTAAAAAAAACGGAGTCAAAAAACCTTTCTATTCCTACACAGGGCAATTCTATGAAAGGGAGTGATACGAAAACATTGATAGTGTTCAGCGATGATCTCGATAAGGCATTGGCTACCTTTGTAATTGCCAACGGCATGTTGGCTGCGGGCAAGAAAGTGAGTATATTCTTTACTTTTTGGGGATTGAGCGTTATCAAGCAACAGAATAAAGCCAATGTGGAAAAAGATTTCATCTCCAAGATG
>JAAYFR010000014.1 GCA_012728155.1 Bacteroidales bacterium
CCTTTTTTGTCTTTGTCCTGGCCTTGAGTACCATCAGCAGCAACTGGGCAATCAATGTACACCATATCTGCGTCTTTATCCCGTTCTCGGTCTCCGAATAAAAATAGTGCAACTGGAAGTTCTGCTTCATTTTTTTGAAGACCAGTTCGATAGACCAACGTTTTTTATAAATGAAGGCTACCATTTCGTTACTTATCTCGAAGTTATTGGTTATAAACCTGTATACACGTCCCTTTTCGTCCCGGTAAGTGACCTTGCGCAGACACAGGGTTTTCTTCTTCTTCGCATTCGGATAAGGCTTGTATTGCATATGGATATGTTCCTCCTTGAGCACTCCGGCCTTCTTCTCGTCCAGTACCTGTTCAAAAAGCACTTCCTCAACTTGATAAACGGCGTTATCCTTCAACCGGCATACAAAAAAGATATCCTCTTTCGTCCATTTGGCAAACTGCGCATAATGATTGTAGGCCTTGTCGAAAACAATCATGCTCCCGGATGGAAGAGCCAAATGCCGCAGGAACTTCTTGTCGTGCATTTTGGCTTCACTGATACGGGCAAACTTTGCCGTATCCGAATGGACATCAATCATCATGTGGACTTTCAATCCACCCTTTTTCTTGCCATCCCCCTTGGGGTTGCGACCGACACCTTTCATCACGTCCGAAAAGAGGGTTATCGTCGTCGAGTCGAAAGCGTAGAAATGCTTGAACGGCACGTTCTCTTCCCGGCTGACCGACAAAGTGGTGGAGTAGTAGTCAATCAGGCCAAAATACAATTCCTTGAAAAACTCCTCCTTACGGTTGCGCAAGCCGTCACCAATAGTACTCTTGGCCGGGGACGAATCAAGGCCCAAATGGTTGAGTTTCCCCTGCAAGGCCTGCATCCCGGAGGCGATTTCCGTGGTGGAGTCACAACGGCTAAGTATCGCGAATTGCATGGTCACGAAATGAGTCGAGGAATCGAATGTCTTGTAATATTTGTCCGAATCATGTTCAAGAACCAACTTGTCAAAGACCTCCCGTGGAACTAAATCCAAAATTTGTTGCAAAATCGGCTGACCGACTAAATGTTTATTACTATCTTTACCCATGGTTGTACTTTGTTCTGTTCAAAACAAAATTACAACTTTGGGGCGAAACCGAAAGGAAGTAACCCCTTTTCTTAAAATTTTATCCGGTCAGTAGTGATTTAAATTATTAAAAAAAAGTACTAATAGTAATCCATTGATTCATCGGCGCTCATCTCCAGTATCTCACATGTTGAGCATATTAGCTCGATGAACAGATCCACGAGCGCCTGTCGAGAGTCAAATTTGGATCTTCACCCCGTTTAAAACTTAATCATCACTCCTATTGCCGGCAGCACGGTACCAGCGTATGTTTCAATTTGTCTTAGTAGATGTTTCTCCGGATCCGAGGGGTCATCCATAACCCTTCCGTTTACATCCTTATTCGTGTAGATGGGTGAATTTTCCGACTGGAAGTTATATACATTCTGAACGTCAAGATAAAAATTGAGCATCATCTTTCTGAAATAGAACTCTTTGTCGAGTCTCATGTCAAGTTGATGAGAGTCACTAAGCCTGAGGGTGTTATAATTATCGTAATCGATATATGGCCTATTGTTCACGCTCCAGGCATCTTTATTAGTGGAAAGATCAGTATCAATTGGAGAATAAGGAGCACCTCCCACGTAGCGCCATCTCATTGCAATATTCCAGTTTTTTGGAAGATTATAACTTCCCAGCAGGTTTACCATGTGACGGGTATCCCAGCTTGAAGGGCGATAAACTCCATCTTCTCCCGTGAATTCACTTTTAAAAAGTGTGTATGTAAGTGTTCCCGTGAAATTCTTATAATCCGTGAGTTTACCTGAAAACTCGATCCCGTATGCCCTTCCCTTGCCGGTAGATACTATTTCTTCATCTCCAACCTGACCGTAGTCTGTACCCTTTCCGGCAATGCTCATCCCATCGGTAACCGAGAGAGGATAATTATCGTAGAGCTTGTAAAATCCTTCCAGGTTCACCCTCAACCTGGCACCCGGCTCGTAGGCAAATCCTGCAATTGCCTGGTTAGAAATGATGTGCCTGAGATTCTCGTTCCTGTTCACGAGCAGCCCTGAATCATCCTTGTAGCCTAATGTCGTGTAGGCCGGGCGCATGGCGTAGCGGCCAACATTCGCGTTTATATCCCATTTACCCGATAACCTGTATGAAGCCGAGAATCGAGGCGATAACTGGTTCAATGGATTCTTCATATTATTATTGAAATTATTCCCGATGGTATTCAAACCCAGTGAAAGAGCCAGCCTGTTATTAAAATAAGTATCTGAAGCTTGTATAAACGCCTGGTACGACCATAGATCGAGTTCTGTATTATACCGCAGGTTATTTAAAGAGCCATTGCTGAAAATCATACGATTGGTTTCATTTTCATAACGCGAGTAAGTTACTCCGGCACCCACCAAGAGTTTTACAGGCAGGTCGGGGTAACTCCTCTCGAAGCGAAGTTTATTTTCTACTTCATCCGAGCGATAATCGGATATTTTTGGCCGTGAATCATCATTATCCGGATATTTGAAGTTTTTGTTTCGGAGCATATTTCTGCTGAGAACCCACGAGTCAAAATAATTATCGCTAAAACGCTTGTAAACAGCTCCAACAGTATAGTTCCATTGCTGGTATACAGGCAGGTAATCAAGCAGGTAACGTTGTGCTTCCGTACCCTCCTCCTGCAGATCGGTATTGAGTGTCATATTATCAATGGCCCCCAGGCCAATAATTGAAAGCTCGTTCTTTGAATTTATCTGGTATTTATATTTTACCTGGAAGTCGTTGTAGGTAGGAAGAAAAGGAAGGCCGATAAACTTAAACAGCAGCTGGAGATATGATTGTCGGGCAGAAACAATAAACGTGGATTTATCCCCGATTGGCCCGTCCATCGTGAAAGCGGCATCTGATGCCCCGATACCCAGTTGAGTGTGGATACGGTCACGGCTCCCATCCTTTTGCCTGATATCCATTACTGAACTTAACGCGTTGGGCCTGTTAGTTGGAAACGCGCCGGTATAAAAGTTTACCTCCCTCACGAAATCGGGATTAATGATACCCACTACCCCTCCTGATGAGCCTTGAGTTGCAAAGTGATTAATGATAGGGATTTCGATACCATCGAGATAGAATACATTCTCGGAAGGACCTCCCCCCCTTACGATCAGGTCGTTCCTGTTAGGATCGGTGGCTCCCACCCCAGGAAGTGATTGCAATGCTTTGGATACATCCCGGTTAACACCCGCCCCTTTCTCGATATCTCTTACACTAATGGTCTGGTATGAAACCGGGCTTTCGATCTTTCTCAGGTTCATAGTGGGCCTGACGACAACTTCTTCAATAAGCGTGGAAGATTCCGGGACAGCTATATCAAGAAAAGCTATTTGGTTTCCCTGGATATGTACCTCTGGAGAAAGAGTTGTTTCGTAACCCACGTAACTTACTTCAAGCCGGTAGAATCCGGGATTAAATTCAATTTCAAAATTGCCCTCCAGGTCAGTTGTGGCACCATTTCCCGTTCCTTGGATTCGAATTGTCGCGAATTCAAGAGACTCGTTGGTTTTCATATTGTAAACGCGGCCTTTTACTGTCCCGGTCTGGGCATATAGGGATAAACTCGATAAAAACAGGAATAAAGTAACAGAATATTTATGCATAAAAATTGGATGAATTGTAGCTATCGCAATTTCACAGCTGATAAAACAAAATCCAGTGAGATAAGTTCTTATGATAATTTTTATTTATTCCTCATATACAACAGCCCGACAAATATTCATTCGAGCAGCAAATCCGCACCTTCGCTGGGACTGGGCTGGTACATCGCCGATGCAACCTCGTATCATCC
>JAAYFR010000132.1 GCA_012728155.1 Bacteroidales bacterium
CAAAAAATCCGAGACATCATATTGTACTTTTAATCATTGTGATATATAGATGGTGCCCACCCACAGAAGTTAAAGCCATCATTCACCCAACTTCACTATGCCCCAATTGCCCTATTTTTGACTCTTTGAACCGGGAGTCACTTTTCAAGGCAACAATAATATAATTCAGGTCTTCAGCGGCATCCCATAAGGTAAACCTAGCATCCACATCCCCTCATCGGCGGAGGCAGTAAAGGCAAATAGGCCACTCAAGGTAAGATAGAACACTATTTTTTCATCTCATTGAACAACGGCAATGCCACATTGAGCCGATAAAGTTAATAAAAATCTCAATGGGGAGAGTCAATGATCTCTATTTTTCCCTATCTTTGGAGCGTAAGCCTGATACTTAGTTGTTATGATCTGGCGCTTCCCATTCTAAATTCCACACAAGATGCACTACGAGACACTCTTTCAGGAAATTCACCGTGAATTGCAATTGATCGGAGAGATCGGACAGGTAGCCGATTACATCCCCGAGTTGGCCTATGTGAACCCCGACCAGTTCGGTGTACATCTCACGACCGTAGGTGGCGAAGAGTTCGCCTTTGGAGATGCCGAGAAGCGCTTCTCGATCCAGAGTATTGCCAAGGTATTCACCTTTGTACTTGCCTATTCTCGTGTGAAGAGTACTATTTGGGAACGGACCGGGTTGGAGCCGGCAGGTACACCGTTCAACTCTTTGATCCAATTGGAGTATGACAAAGGCATACCGCGGAATCCACTGATCAATGCCGGTGCCATAGTGATCTGCGATATCCTTGCCAGCGAATTGGCCTCACCCAAAGAGAATATCCTGTCGTTTATCCGACGGATAACGGGCAACCAATCTATCGACTATAATTCCAAAGTGGCTTTATCGGAGAAAAAGACCGGCTACAGGAACTATGCCTTGGTTAACCTTATGAAATCATTTGGCAATATCAAAAATGATATCGACAAGGTAATGGAGATCTATTTTCATATCTGCTCCATCGAGATGAGTTGCAAAGAGCTCTCTCAATCATTTCTCTTTCTCGCCAACAATGGAATTGTGCCCTATTCCGGTGAACGGATACTCTCCGTGAGCCGCACCAAGCGGGTCAATGCTCTTATGCAGACCTGCGGCTTTTATGATGAAGCCGGAGAGTTCACCTTCAAAGTGGGACTACCCGGAAAAAGTGGTGTAGGCGGAGGTATCGTGGCGGTGCATCCGGAAAAATACGCCATCGCCGTGTGGAGCCCACGTCTCAACAAAAAAGGAAATTCATACAAAGGGATGTTGTTTTTAGAAGAGTTTACCACCAAAACCCGGTCATCAATTTTTTAATGGAGGGGCAGACCAATCTATTAATTCTTAAATTTACAAAAAAGGAGAGTGAATCATTGGGCTTTAACCCGAAAAGGGTTATTTTTGCCGTCGATTGAAAAATAAGCACTTAGATGAAGATGAACTTAAAAGAACGGACTCCACAGCTGATTGCCATAATAGGTGTACTCATCATAGCGATGGTTATTCTCATCGGATTCCTCATCACCAGGAATACCCAGATGGTTGAAATGCAGGAACAATTCACTATCGACAAACAAGACTTGGAGGATGAATACGAAGCTATTTCACTCCAATACGAAGGGTTTAAGTTCAGTGTTCAAAACGATTCCCTACTATACAAGCTGGAAAATGAACAGGCCAAGGTGCTTCGCCTGCAGGAAGAGTTACGGATGACCAAAGCGAGTGACCAAGCCGAGATCAAACGATTAAAAGATGAGTTGGCCACATTGCGCAAAATCCTTCGTTCGTATGTGCAGCAGATTGATTCGCTCAACCGGCTTAACGAACAACTCCGTGCCGAAAACAAGCAAATCACCGATCGCTATCAAAGGACATCCCAAACACTCCGACAGGTATCACAGGAGCGGGAACAACTATCGGAGAGGGTGTCGCTGGCAGCACAGTTAGTTGCCACCAACATCAGTGCAAAAGCGGTGAATGACAGAGGCAAAGAGCAGTCACGCCTGAGCCGGAGTAATCAGTTCGTCATCACTTTCACCATTGCCCGCAATATCACTGCCGAACCGGGGGAACGCACCATCTTCATCCGCATGATGACACCCGACGGTTCAGTACTCTCAAAAAGCCAGTCCAACACATTTCCTTATGAAAACAGGGATATCGTCTATTCAATGAAACGAATCGTTGAATACGGAGGAGAAGAGATACCTGTCACCATGTATTGGGATATCGAAGAGTTCCTGATGCCCGGCACCTATAAAGCCGATATCTTTGCCGACGGGCATCATATCGGCACGCATCGGTTCGAGATGAAAGATTGAGGTTTTATTGCAACATCTCCAGAAAAGTCTGTTCATCGATAATCTTCACTCCTAACTTTCCGGCCTTCTCCAATTTGGCGGGTCCCATATTCTCTCCGGCGAGGATATAGTCGGTATTCTTCGATACAGAGCCACTGTTCTTTCCCCCGTTTTGCAGGATCATCGCCTTGTACTCATCTCGCGAATGGAGTGCAAACGTACCGCTTATCACGATGGTCAGCCCTTCCAATTTATCGGTTTTTGAAGCCAGCGCCTCTTCGCTCAATGCAAACTGTAAACCCTGTTGCCGCAACCGTTGGACGAAACCGGAATAGAGAGGATTGGCAAAGTAGGCGGTCACGCTCCGGGCGATCCGCTCACCGATTTCATCCACAGTAATCAGTTGCTCCACAGTTGCCTGTGTCAATTGGTCGATATCCGGAAATGCCTGAGCCAGTTTTTGTGCTACCGTCTCTCCCACAAAACGGATTCCCAGAGCAAACAGCACCCGTTCATAGGGCACCGATTTTGATTTTTCTATACTTTCCAGCAGGTTATTGGCGCTGGTCTCACCCCAGCGCTCCAGACCGGCAAAATCGTCGAACCGCAACAGATAAAGGTCTGCGGCATCACGGATCAGCTCTTTCCCATAAAGCAGGTTGATGGTTTCCGGCCCGATGGTGATATCCATGGCTTTGCGGGTAACAAAATGTTCTATCCGCCCCTTTATCTGGGTGGGGCATCTATCGTTGTTGGGACAATAATGGATGGCCTCATCCTCATTACGCACTAACGGGGTTCCGCAGTCGGGACATTTGCGGGTAAATGTGACTTTATCACCCAACAGGAAACGGGCCTCCTTATCTACGGCGGTAATCTTGGGGATGATCTCTCCCCCCTTCTCCACATAGACCATATCGCCAATATGCAGGTCGAGCGCCAGAATGGCATCCTCATTGTAGAGAGAAGCCCTTTTCACGGTGGTACCCGACAACAACACCGGATCCAGATTGGCAACAGGAGTGACAGCCCCTGTACGCCCCACTTGATAAGAAACCGACTCCAAGCGTGTAATCGCCTGTTCGGCATTGAATTTATAGGCGATAGACCAGCGGGGGAATTTGGAGGTGGCGCCCAAATTTCGTTGCTGTGCGAGTGAGTCCACCTTCAACACCACTCCATCGGTAATTACCGGCAGGTTCTTACGTGCCACGTCCCACTCTTTCAAAAAAGCGAACACCTCCTCCAGCGTACTACATTTCTTCATGGAGTCCGACACATTCAAACCCCATTCCCGTGCCAGAAGCATATTCTCGAAATGGCTTCGCGACGGAAGGGAGTCACCCAACATCGAATAGATATAGGATTCCAGCCTCCGGGAGGCCACCACCCGGGAGTCCTGCATCTTCAGGGTACCAGAGGCTGCATTACGGGGATTGGCAAAGAGCGGCTCCTCCTGTTCGGCCCGCTCTATGTTGAGGGCATCGAAAGAACTCCAGGGCATCAATATTTCACCGCGCACCTCTAAATAGGAGGGTATACCATCCCCTTTCAGCACCAGCGGTATATTGCGGATAGTGCGCACGTTGGCAGTCACATCATCTCCTTTTTTCCCGTCGCCACGGGTCACCGCCCGCGCCAGCCGGCCATCCTCATAGACCAAAGAGATGGAAGTCCCGTCGAACTTTAGTTCGCACACTATGTCGAACGTTTCGTGCAGCGACCGTTGCACCCGGTTATAGAAGTCGGCCACCTCCCCTTCCGAATAGGTATTCTGAAGCGAAAGCATCGGGAACTGATGCGCCACCTGTGTGAAATTGTTATTGATATCGCTCCCTACCCGCACGGATGGTGAGTTGGGGTCATGGTATTCGGGATGAGCCGCCTCCAAATCCATCAGTTGTCGCATCAATCGGTCGAATTCAAAATCGGAAATCGTAGGTTGCGACAATAGGTAATAGTTGTAATTATGTCTATTCAGTTGGCTGCGGAGGGCCTCGATCTGCTGTTTGACTGATTCCATTATTTAATCGTTTTTATTGACAAAGATAGCACGACAAAACTTTCATACAAAAAACGGGACTACCGGAAGATCCTCTTCCAAGGATAATCCACCTTCTTCCTCCTCTCCTGATTGAGAAAATTACCAATATTTGCCGTGATAGAAAGCGTCTGCTGAAGAAGTATCTGTCCTTCCGAAAAATGGAAGTTGCAGTTGATCCGTGCACAGACATGATGCGACTCCAGCAGACGTATATACCATCTACTTTGGAGATAGGTAGAACTCCTCAAAAATGGAGTACCCCAATAGAGGTCTGCCCCATATACGGGGAATAAGCGCATCCGGGCGTTCCCTCTATAAAGTCTGTTCTCCGTACCGAACCCGTACAATTCAGCATCAGCCCTCGCTATGAACCCCATCGGTTTATAACTCTCTTCTGCTTTCCGGTCTCTTTCCAGTCCGACAAAAATACCGGCAGAAAACAATCCTTTGAAACTGTTTGTCGCTTCATACTCCAGCCCCACCGACGCCATGCCTTGTATTTGTTCGCTTACGCCATAGGCTGGATTTTCGGGGAAGGTACCTGCATAATGAAAGAGATAAGACTGAAAATCACCGAAAAAAATCCCTTTGGAGGTTTTTCCCGAGAGACCCAGATAAAAACTCTCCCGGGTATTCGCCGTAGCACATCCGGTCCAGTCCATCCAGGCGTTAAAAAAGTTATCATCCTCCCCTATCTGCCAGAAAATACCCTGCATAAGCGGTATAAAATGATTTACTGAATCCTTGAAAAAAAAGTCGGAATAGTTGGGCAGCACCTCCTTTCGTGGAAAAGCACCCGCCCGAAATAGCATTTTCGGCCTCTTATACTGGTAATAAAGAGTCACATCCGTTTTATTGATAGCTTTGTTCATCCCGAAAATCTTGAGCAGATTTACGCCGGCATAAATGGTATGCGTGGAATCCCACCTGATACCTCCCAGCGTATTCAGCCATACCCCGTGCAAAGTTTGCGGATCGGTAAAAGAAGACTTCTCATATTCCCGGTTATCGAAAAAATAGTCAAGTCCTATCCTCCAGCGGTATTCCTGTGCATGTAACGCCGGTATCATACATAATATACATATTAGAAAGGTAAGTCTATTTCGCATACCCTTTATAGATTTAACGATTTGTACAAGCCCTGTTTTAGGATCACAAATATTATTTTACCACTTCTTCACTTCCTACTTCTGACTCTTTGGTTCTAATTTATCACTATTAGTTCATTTCCGTCGGTAAAGATAGTATAAAATTCAGGAAACTAAATCTCTCTCTCCTTCCATTTACCGCTACGCAGATAAATAAACGAAAGTGTTGCCAGAAAGAGCCAGTATACATGTTCCGTTGTCCATGCCACGGCCACGGAACAACCCATATGGATAATGACAAACCACATATAGGAGAGATAAAAGAACAGTGTGATAATCTCAAATTTAAGGGCGGTACGGGTGTTACCTGTACCCGATACTGCATTAAACAATACCGATCCCACACTATAGATTGGCAATGATGAGATAAGCACATAAAGCGGCAAAACAGTATCATTGATAAGGGAGGGATCATCGGTATAGATATGAATCATTGTCCGTGGAAAAGCAGAGACAATGGCTATCACACAAACCATTATCCCCAAGCTTATAAAGGTTATTCGTCTTACCAGACTGGCCACCTCTTTCCGTTTATCCGCCCCGATGGTATTGCTCACCAACGTACTCGCCACTGCTCCCAGGGCGTGAGAAGGAATAGTAAGTATGGTATAAAAACTCCGCACGATATTGGTCACCGCCAAAGGCCGCTCCCCCATATAATTCTCAATGAATACGAAGAAAAGCATCCAGGTAGCGATGGAAAACAGGTATTGCACCATCATAAATATGGAGATATCAAGCACTTTTTTAATGACGGGCCATTGAAAGCGGATTTTTTTGAATCCGTATTTCTCCAGATCGACCGTTTTACGCGTGTAAAGAAGTAGAAAAACAGTAGAGGAAAATTCAGCAATCACCGATGCAATAGCCGCTCCCCCCATTCCCATCTCGGGCATTCCCAGATTACCGAAAATTAATCCGTAGTCGAATATCACATTGGTCACAGCCATCACAACAGCATTGGTCGTAAGCACCCTGGTACGGGCAGTCCCGATATAGAATGCGCGGAACATAAGGTTGACAAAAGCAAACACAATACCGAAAATGCGCCATTCAAGATACTCGGTAACAGCACCGGCCACATCGGCCGACTCAAACATGGCGGGCACCCAGTGCACAGCGCCATATCGCAACAGTGGAATCAGCAATATAGCTGGAATAAGCAGGAAAACGGCTCCTTGAATGACAATATCACCAATCATGTCGTAGTTCTTCTCTCCATTACGACGTCCGATAAGGATCTGGGCTCCCATACTGAATCCAAAACCCAATGTGTATAACGCGATATAAATAATACCAGCCAGTGCCGACGCCCCCAGCTCCACCTCTCCCACGCGGCCGAGGAAAGCAGTGTCAATCACCTGAATGATATTTTGCGCAAGCAGGCTCAACAGGATGGGAGTGCTGATTTTTACGATATGTCTATTGGAATACACCTCTTATGCACACCTAAAAAACCGCCGATTGTGTTGACAACCGACGGGTCTGAATTTCTATCGAAAAGATTATTTTTTTAACCGGTTATGCTCATCGAGATTGATGACCAAAGGGTGGAACGCTTTGGCCTCCTCCGGTGACATCAACGCATAACTCATGATGATGATCACATCACCCTTCTGCACTTTCCGGGCAGCGGCACCATTCAGGCAGATAGTTCCCGACCCTCGCTCACCACGGATCACATAGGTCTCAAAACGCTCGCCGTTATTATTATTTACCACCGCCACCTTTTCGTGAACCATCATACCCGCCGAGTCGATCAGATCTTCATCGATGGTGATGCTCCCTTCGTAATTTAAATTGGCATCGGTGACCGTCGCCCTATGTATTTTGGATTTCAATATTTCTAACCACATATATATTTATCTATCTATATCTTATATTATCAATCAGACGCACATCACCACAATAGACAGCAATAGCTCCCACGATATTTTCGGAGTCGTACCAGGCAGAAATCGGCTGCAATGAATCGCCATCAACAATCCCGAAGTACTCAACACGCAAATCAGCCACATTGTTTATTGCCTCAATCACAAAGCGAACCACCTGATCCGGCGATTTCTCTTCGACCAACAAGGTACTCTCCCGCATGATACGGTATATTTCCGAGGCATGCTCTTTCTCCTCTTCCGACAACCGCTGATTACGGCTGCTCATCGCAAGGCCGCTCTGCTCCCTGACAGTTGCCACTCCCACTATCTCCACCGGCAGCTTCTGCTGCTTCACCATCTCCCTGACAATAGCCAGTTGCTGATAGTCCTTTTCTCCGAAATAAGCCCTGTGGGGTTGTATAAAGTCGAAAAATTTACTCACCACCTGGGCCACACCATTGAAATGGCCGGGACGAAAAGCACCCTCCATCACTTTGTCGAGCTGATCAAAATCAAATACCCGGCTATCCGGTTCGGGATAGACCTCTTCCACCGAAGGGACAAACACAATATCGGCACCGATACTTCTGAGCAGTTCGTAATCTTTTTCCGGGGTACGGGGATAGAGCCTCAGATCTTCCGGATTATTGAATTGGGTGGGATTGACAAAAACAGTCACCACACAGAGCTCATTTTCCGCCACACAACGCTCCACTAAAGTAGCATGCCCTTTGTGAAGCGCACCCATCGTAGGCACCAAACCAATAGATTTTCCTTGCTGACGCGGCTGTTGAAGCAGCTCCTCCAACGCCTTCACAGTATGAACGACTTCCATACAATCTTCTTTACACTTTATTCTTTACTCTTTCACGCTACAAAGCAACAAAATATTTGGCACATAGAGAAAAAAACTGCATCAATTCTACATATATATAAGAGTAAATAGATGTTATTGAATTGCAAATAAGATAGTTATAAAATAAATGCTTTTTTATTTTGTATTTATGTGGATTTTTTTTATTATCTTTGTACTCAAATTAAGATAATTAGCTTCATGTCCCAGAAAAAAATTTTGTACATTTCACAGGAAATTTATCCTTATCTCGAAGAAACCCATATCTCAAATACTTCACGTTATCTGCCCCAGGCGATACAGGAGAAAGGAAAAGAGATACGAGCCTTCATGCCCAAATATGGAAATATCAATGAACGCCGCAACCAACTACATGAGGTGATCCGTCTCTCAGGAATGAATCTCATCATTGATGACACTGACCATTCCCTCATTATCAAGGTAGCTTCTATCCAATCGGCGCGGATGCAGGTCTATTTCATAGATAACGACGATTTTTTCCAGAACCGCGAAACCCTTGTCGATGCCAATGGAGTGGAGTATGACGATAACGATGAGCGGAGTATTTTCTTCATTCGGGGTGTCATGGAAACCATCAAGAAGTTGCGTTGGGTTCCCGATATCATCCACTGTCACGGATGGTTCAGCGCCTTGGCTCCTCTTTATATCAAAAAAGGATATACCGATGACCCCTGCTTCAAGGGAGCAAAAGTGATTTATTCGCTGTACGACGAGTCTTTCGACAAACCTTTCCAAGATAGTTTTGCAGAGAAACTCCGGTTTGAAGGAATTGGAGATCTCGAAATTGAGAAGTTGAAAGAGCGTGGAGTAATTGATTACACAACCCTGATGAAATTGGCTATCGATTATTCCGACGGAATCATTCAGGGCAGTGAAAAAGTAGATCCAAACGTTATCCAATACATTCAGGAAAAAGGGGTGGAGTTCCTACCTCATCAATCCGATTTTGAAAAAAGCGTGGAAGAGATCGACGCATTCTATGAGAAAATCGACAGTTAATCCGGCTAAAATCCTTAACAATTTATTTTTTCACCGATCCTATACACAAATATCTATAAAAAGAAAAAGAAAGCTTTTGTAGGGTTTTTATTTGCCACATTTTTTTCAGATATTTGTAGAATATAGGATGCGGTTCAGCAGTCTTTGTGTGCAAGCACCCACGATTGCATTCACCTTTCACTATATTTGCGTCACTAAAAACAAACTATTATAACGAATGAAATTCAGATTTCTGTACAGAATAATTGTTATTGCCTTTGTTGCCCTATCCACCGTTTCCTGTAACGAAGTGCTCGATTCGATAGGATTCACCGTCCAACCCAATCAGGACCGCCTTTCGATGAGTGTCGACACATTAGAGCTAGAAGCACGTACCGTTCGGATAGATTCCATCTTTTCCAAAATACAATATCCGGTATTGGGTGAATATACCGATCCTATTTTCGGTACCATCAAATCTGAATATATCGGTGAATTCTATATGCCCGAAGGCGCACAATTTCATGAGGGTGCTTCTATCGACTCAGTGAGGGTGCAGCTCGCCTATACTACCATGATGGGAGATTCACTCTCGCCAATGGGATTATCGGTATATGAAGTCACTAAATCACTGAAGGGGATAAGCAGCTACTCTCATGTTGATCCTACAGGGTATGTGGACATGTCAGCTCCCTTGGGCACACAAACATTCACCGGCAGGAATTCAACCTACAGGACCGAGACCACCAGTTCTGGAACTTCCGTCAAAGTATATGAAATCAATGTGATGCTTCCCAATGCTTTGGGTGAAAAATTTCTTACTGAATATAAAAAGGACGGGCATGGCCAATTGGTGAATGTGGATGAGTTTAGAAAATTCTTCCCCGGATTATATTTCACCACCACTTTTGGAAAAAGCACAATTCTCAATATAAGCCTCACTTCTCTGTTGGTACATTACAACTATCTTGACAAAGGGGGTTCATCAACAAACACAGATACTATCCGTACAAGCGCCATGCGGTTAAACATCACACCTGAAGTCACCCAAATCAATCATATCCAGAACAAAAACGAACAGTTATTGGAAGAGAATTCCGATTATACATACGTAAAAAGCCCTGCCGGGGTAATGACGGAAATCACATTTCCACTGTCGAAGATGAGTGAAAAGTTGAAATCACACACCCTGAACTTGGCCAATTTCACTATGTATGCCATGCCTGAGCCGGATGAAGATGCCATGGTAAAGTTAACTCCTCCAGATTATTTGCTATTGATAAATAAAGACTCATTGGCAGGTTTTTTTGAAAACAGAAAACTCATCGACAGGGAAACCAGTTTTATCTCTTCCAGTTTCGATGCTTCTACCTACTCTTATCAGTTCGGGAATATCTCCACAATGATCAATCACTACAATGAGGCGAAAGGGGAAAATGCTGAAGAATTTGAACTGGTGTACTACCTGATTCCCGTCGACGCGACCTATGTCACTCAACAAAGCAGTTATTACAGCTCCGGTTCATCAGTGCTGACCGCCATACAACACAGGATGTGGCCGGCAGCAGCACGATTGGATAAACGAAAAGGAAATTTGAAATTGGATATGATTTTCAGTAATTTATAGTAGGTCGGCAAATTTCACGACCAATCCCCATTTCTCGGGATTTTCACTTCATTTCAGTTGGCACATTAAAACAGCAATCCCTGCTCTTCTCCTTTTTTTCGTCCCAGATGTCGATAGGCAAGATCAGTCGCCTCTCTGCCCCGTGGGGTACGTTTAATAAATCCCTCTTTGATCAGGAACGGCTCATACACCTCCTCAATAGTGCCGGCATCATCTCCCACAGCCGTAGCAATGGTTGTAATCCCTACCGGTCCCCCTTTGAACTTATCAATGATTGTCAGTAAGATTTTATTATCCACTTCGTCCAGGCCATACTTATCAATATTGAGAGCTTCCAATGCATAGGATGATATCTGCCTGTCTATTTTCCCGTTTCCTTTTATCTGGGCAAAATCCCGGACACGTCGTAGTAGCGCGTTAGCCACACGGGGTGTTCCTCTGCTCCGCGAGGCGATTTCCAATGCGGCCCGGTCATCACAGAAAATCTGTAACAGGTCGGCCGATCGGAGGACAATGCCGGTAAGGGTTTCCAGATCGTAATATTCAAGGTGCATATTGATGCCAAAACGCGCTCGTAGCGGGCTGGTCAACAAACCGCTCCGGGTGGTTGCCCCCACAAGCGTGAAAGGATTCAGGTCTATCTGGATGGAGCGTGCACTGGGTCCTTTATCAATCAG
>JAAYFR010000133.1 GCA_012728155.1 Bacteroidales bacterium
ACAACCACATGCTCTTATATTGGCTCACCATTGCCTGTTCCTGCATGTCTGGAGTTGGAGCGTTGACGACATTGATAAATTCCACCAAAGCATTCCGATCGAACATCCCGGTTTGTGGATCAACGAAAAACGGAAGTTGTTGCAATACCGGTGAGATCGATTGCCCGTGCACCAGGTCATTCAACTCCTCTTTGGTTACCGTAAGCCCCAATTTTTCTGCCTGATTACTGAATAAGCGATCCCTCACCATCTGTTGATACACAACCTCACGTATCTGCGATGTTATATTTTCATCGAGGGAAGATTGACCGCTTACCATTTTTTGGAAGTCTTCGAACTGTCCAATTTTATCGGCATATTGCTGAGTGGAAATTACCTCACGATTCACTACGAACGCCTTATCTTTTGCTTTCCCAAATAATGTTGTTCCGGAAGTGAATAAATCTCCCAACACAAAGGCAAGCAGCGCCAAACCAATTACAATGACAAGAAGCGTACCTTTATCCCTAATCTTCTGTAAAGTAGCCATTTAACTATCTTTTTATTATACTTAGAACCTAATAAATTATTATATTTCAAATAAGGGCACGAAGTTAGCAAAAATAACGCATACAGAGTCATTTTTTTAAGAAAAAGTGCAGATTTCAGTGTTCAACGGGTCAGAAGATACTCTTTATTACCGTTTTGGTTCGGAAATTAGTCTCACCACTTCTATTTTTCGTGCCGTTACTTTTAATATTTTAAAGGTGTATTTGCCGATGACAACGGTCTCATAAGTTTTTGGAAATCGTTGCATATGAAACAACAGATAACCTGCCATAGTAGAATATTCATCCGACTCTGGAATATCCAAATGATATTGTTCGTTGAGGTGGTCTATCTCTACACGTCCCGACATCACAAACTCATTTTCTCCCTCTTCCTTCACAAATTTCGACTCCACATCATACTCATCCTCGATATCTCCGAATATCTCTTCTACAAGATCCTCCATCGTAACAATTCCGGATGTACTCCCAAATTCGTCCACAACCACCGCGATGCTTTTACGATGCTGCATCAAGTCGCTCATCAAGCGGTTGGCTTGCATACTTTCCGGCACAAAAGAGATGGAAGCTAAATTATGGGTCCACTCCTGTGGATTATTAAAAATCTCCCACATATGTATGTAACCCACTATATTATCGAGATTCTCTTCAAAGACCAAAATCCTGGAGAGGCCGGATTCAATGAATAGCTCTTTCAATCTGTTGAGTTCGGTATCAAGACTTACCGCGACAATATCGGCTCGAGGCACCATGCAGTCCCGCACTTTTTTAGAGGAAAAATCGAGCGCATTACGAAATATTTTAACCTCTGAATCAACCTCAATTTCATGCGAGATATCAGCTACTCTATTATCCATTACATCTATGAAATCGGCCCTATAGCACATATCTTCTTGCACCACTTCAGAGAGTTTAATACCTGAAATATTCAGCATAAACTTCGACAGCCCCTCAAACAATGCTGCTATGGGATAAAAGAGAATAAAGAGTAAAAAAGCAGGGAAAAGAAACAATTTCATCCAAAAATCAGGATTTCTTCCTAACAGGATTCGTGGTAAAAATTCATTCGTCAGTAAAAGAAAAAAGGAGGAAATCGCAATAATCAGTAATAATCTTATCAAATCGTTATATAGCGATCCATTCAAATATTGATATGCGATCGAGGTGGTAAAATAGACGGTTAAGAGGATCAGGATAGTTCGTCCTACCATCATGGAAGCCTGGAATCGATGGAAGTGTCGATAGAGAGTCTCCAACAAATTGCTGTAAGCAGGTGTAGAAGCATCGCTAACTACATATTCCAGCTTATTTGAAGTAATAAAAGCCAACTCTATCCCTGAAAAAAGGAGGGAGAGAAACAGGGAGCCAAGCCACCATCCTATTTCTACTTGAAAACACATGGTTCAGTTATGAGTAATGGGTTGTAAAATCGGCACAGTCAAATGATGAAATCTTAAAAAAATCAATCTACCCCCTCAGAGTCCGGAATCGACATCTCCGTCATCTCTTCATCCCATGCGTCAGATTGCAAAGAATCGGGGGGTATGGTCTCAGAGAAAGGAAGTTTTCCATCATGCGGCCGGAAAATACGGTAATCGGTCATCGTCTGATTCGATTCAAACCCATATCCTTTGAGTTCTGTAAGACCGCCCTTAATCTCAATATATGCCTCTGAAAAAACTTTCTCATTTTTTCCGTCCCAAAAGAGTTCCTCACTGTCGAACTGCTCTCCCTGTCTATTTTCCACATGGACATTCCTTTTCAATTTCCACAGATCTTTCACATTGTAATACCACGCTGTATCGGCCTCCACCGTAGCCTCAATCTCAAAATCGGGTGTAAATTGTTCAAAATAGATTCCTTCCGGAAAATACCAATAGGGTTCCTCTGCCTTATCGAAAACCTTCCATAAATCGGTCACTATCCTGTAACGGGTAATCCCGGAATCGGAGATAAGCTGAGAAGTAGTTCTGGTGATCAAAGTCGGCACCGAATCGGGATCGTATGTAAAAGCAACCAGATTATCATTCTTATCCTTACATGAATAAAGCGACATAACAACCACTAAGAGAGTGATTGTTATGCAGCATATATATTTTATGTAACGACAGGTTCGACTCATTTATCGAATTCAACGGATAGCTTTGAATTATTTTAAACGGACAGTAGTTGTTTCACCGATCCAACCGGGAATGGTTACCGATTCACCTGCTTTGATTCCCATCATAAAGGCGGTCTCTGTATCCATGAACGCGGCAGAATAACGGTTAATAAGATTATTCGCCTTGCTTGCCACGCTAGGATCCACCGATCTCGCTTTCTGTAGTTTATCGACAGCGGCCAGGTAAACCAATCCCGCTTTTTCCGGTTCGGAGAAGATATTGGCTGCCGAACTGGCATAGAGCTGAGCGATCAGGATATATGCTTCTCCGTTGTTTGGGTTAAACTCCAATGCGTCGTAAGCGGCTTGTCTTGCCTTTGCAAAATTGCGCTGGTTGGAGAAGATACCGGCCAGTTGCATCATATAATCGGAGGCTTTATTTTTGTCGGTCTCCATTTTGGCAGCATCGCTATAATACTTCACAGCCGTTTCGTAGTCTTTATCTCTCAGGCTCTTGTTAGCCAGCCCAAGGGCAGCACTTGCCGATGGTTCAAGTTGATAGAGATATTCAGCTGCTGCAAAGTAGAGCTCGGTATCCGAACAGCCTATCGATCCCAGTGCATTCAGCACTTCATTCAAAAATTCTTTATTCTCCTTGTTGGGTTCCACCTGATCAGCATAATACTCGGTAAGTGTCTTACAATCACCGGCGCCACTATTGACAAATCCTTTTACTATACCCTCTTTCACCTGTCCCAGATAATCAGCGCTCGCTTCATCACTGGCAGTATGAGCGTTAGCAATTGCCTGATCTACATACCCAACCAATCTAAAATAATCAGAGATATACCTCTCTTTTTTTGAGTTATCACTCAGATACTCATTCAAAGAGGCAACCATAAAATAAGAATATGCATCAAGCGGATTCAAATGCTCTTTCATATCTTCTACAGCTTCATTCAGCATATTGTAGATAACCGATTGTTCAGCCTTCTCACCCATCAGCTCCATATAATCATATGTCTTATAGGTAAGAACGGTCCCCTTGGCATCATCCTGTCCATAATATTTGAGACGTGTGTCATATATCTCCATCACCTTGTCGAGATATTCCTTTTTCTTGGCTGCATCTGTTTCTGCAGCATGGAGTGCTTTAAAAATACGGGGGCCATAGATATAGATATTCTTGCTTGAGGCGGGGCAATTCTCATAGGTATAAACCCACGGTTTCAATGCGCCCTTATAATCTTCTGCCTTGGCAGATGTTTGCATAAGACTTAAATTCAGACGGCAGTTCACACTATCCTCTCCATGGCCATAAGGCGCTTTCACAGGATCATACCCCGTTTTCTGTGCGGAGGCGGCAGCTACTATCACAAAAGCTACCAGACCTGATAATATTAACTTTTTCATACTCTATTGATATTTTAAATTGTTTTTCTCACTTCGTCGACAATTGTCTATTTTGTGGATTGGACAGAGTGTTAAAGAAAAAGTTTAAACAGCTGTCCGATTTTTGATCTCGTTATCTCTTTTATGCTTTCCCTGCAGAAACATCAATTAAATTGTCGTTTAAAAAACCAAAACTCATTTATATTCATATTGATTGATATCTTAAACATATCTTGGCGGATCATATGGTCAGTATTGGGTTGTTGTCTCGTATAACCAAACCCGATATTAACCATCGAAAGATGTCCCGACATATAATCTCTAAACGGAAGTCCTACTCCCACATTGATCCCATATTCATTAAAGGTGCCGATATACTTCGCACTCCCATTCACGGGATCGTTTGGATCATTTACACTGAAATTGGTATAGGAATTAGAATAGGAGAGTCCACCCCTAAGACGGACCCGATGAAAAAAGTTTTGGCTCATCGGATCGATAACATACTCCATACCAGCACTAATACGATACGCGTTGTTAAACCTATTTTCCTGCGAAAGATGATCCAACTGGGCGGGATAGTCCAGATTTTTCCACAGTTGATATGTGCCATCGAGTCCAATCAGGAGGCGGCTGGTACTATATGTGATACCTACACCCATTGTTTGAGGCAATTGAAAAGAGAGATTCCTCAATGTATCGGTTTTGAATATCTGGGATGGCGGAAGGGAAGGACTAGTATACGGGTCACTGCCATAAAGCATCTCAGATGGATTCACGTCGGCAGAGGCATTCAACCGGGGCGAATAGACCACTCCCAAGGTTATTGAACGGGTCTTATCAACAGGATAGGTAGCTTGCAATCCAAAATCATATTTCAATTCGCGAAAAAGATAAGTGGTCTTTTTTTCTCCCAGCAATCCCGAGCCGGGGATAATTAAACTGCTATGCGAAAAATTGCCAAACAGATAAGAGAGATTGGCTCCTATGGAGATGTATTTCAATGGTTCCCAAGCAATCCCACCATATATTCTATTTAATCCGCCGCTACCTCTGTAATGCTCTTCACTCTGGGTGTTCGATACAGAATGTTTATCTCCAAAATTATACCCCATCTTGGTGTGAGGAAGAAGTCCGATGCTGCCTCCTACATTTTTGAACAGGGGAAACTGCATAGCCACATAATCGAGATTCCCATTATAAAAATTTCTCGGGTCATTCTCTTCGTCTTTCATCCGGGCGAGATGAGCTGAAACACCATAATCAAAAATAAAAGTAAGTGTATCGAGCTTGGAATAAGAGGCGGGATTAGTCCAATTCACCTGCTGACTCCTTCGCAATCCATAGCTGATCCCTCCCATAGCTTCCGACGTACCCGGCACCGGATTCATCAAGAGTCCATACCCATACCGACTATAGGGAGAATTAGAGCCTACCTGTTGTGCGATAATAACTGCGGTAATCGAGAGAAAAGCGATCAATAAAGAGAAACGTTTTTTCCTAATATTCATCTGTTTCAGATATATAATCAACTCTTAGTCGCCTTGCTTCATACGACTAATCTATTTTTTAAGCGTGTACAAAGATGACATATTTTTACGATGTCTCCAAAAATCGAAACAAACATCGTGTTAAAAAGATGAAAGTTTAATATTTATAAACGATTTACATTCAATTGTCAGCAGCAAATAATATTTTTATTGCCCCTTATTTCATGCTCTTTTTATACCCATTGTATGAAACTACATCCTCGACCACTTTTCGTTTTTTTATTCTCAACGGCTGGATGCTATACCCTATCGCAATGTCGAGCCACACCCTCTTTGAGTCGGGGATCGACAACAACTCCCGCATCTTTGGCTCATTGAACCAGCCAAGGATACAAGATCCCAATCCTTCGGCATGTGCGGCCAGCACAATATGTGCCGCAATTATTCCGAGATCCATCTGGGCATAATCTTTTTGCTTCACCCATCCACCCACACCGGAAGTGAGGTTCACTTTCTCTTCCACCAGCACAATATGCAGCGGCGCCTGTTTGGTGAAATGATTCATGCCGAGTGCACGCGTTGAGGTTGCATCGGCCACCTTGTTCTTCAACTCCGGTTCATCCACCACAATGAGATGCCATGGCTGAGCATTACACGCTGAAGGAGCCAATCGTGCCGCTTCTATAATACGTTCAATTTTCTCCTTCTCCACCGGTCGTTCAGGATTAAAAGCGCGATCACTCTGACGGGTAGATACAAATTCTAAAAAATCCATATATCCGGGGTATCCTATAAACTGTTTAAAGCCGCTATCCGGCTGATATACTTGCCTATAATATCGAATTCGAGATTCACCACAGTTCCTCTCTTTATCTGATGGAAATTGGTGAATTCATAAGTGTAAGGGATAATTGCCACTTTGAAACTGTTGTCGGTCGGCTCCACCACGGTGAGACTGACACCGTTCACAGTAACCGAACCTTTCTCCACTGTCAGATATCCTTTTTTTGCCATCTCACGGTCGAACAGATATTCAAAAGTAAAGTACCAACTGCCATCGGCCTCTTTCACATCCGCACAGACAGCGATCTGGTCTACATGACCTTGCACAATATGACCATCGAGTCGGCCGTTCATCGGCATGCTGCGCTCCAGATTCACTTTACTCCCTACCTCCAGCAAGCCGAGATTCGACCGTTCGAGCGTCTCCTTAATTGCCGTTACGGTATAGTCATCACCGTCGATTGAGACCACCGTGAGGCACACTCCGTTATGCGACACGCTCTGGTCTATTTTCAACTCTCCTGTAAAAGAGCACCTTAACGTTATATGCAGGTTCCCTTTATCCTTACTTAGTGCGACCACAGTGGCCGCTTCTTCTATAATTCCTGAAAACATATCTTTTAGATGTGATAATTTGTTGATTTACTGATTTGATAACTGATAATTATAATTTTACCAGATAGAGGCACGCTCCTCCACCGGCAGATACATCGGATCGGTCGGTTGAATACCGAACGCTTCATACCATGCGCCAATATGCGGAAGCGCTGCGTCCACACGCCATTTTCCAAGTGAGTGGGGATCTACCTTCGTAAGGCGGAGAATTTCAGCATCCCGCACATTGCCTGCCCAAAGCGCAGCATAACTGAGGAAGAAACGCTGTGCCGGAGTGAAACCATCGAAAAGTTCGTTCGATTGTGCTTGTCGGGTTTTCTGAAAAGCGTGATAGGAAACCTGCAAACCGCCATGATCGGCAATATTTTCACCCAGTGTGTAACGACCGTTGGCATGCACAGTGTCGAGGACCTCTATATTATTAAAATAGTCGACCAGCACATTGGCCCTTTTTTCAAACCGTTCGGCATCTTCGGCACTCCACCATTCTGCCAAATTGCCCTCTTTATCAAATTTACGCCCCTGGTCGTCGAACCCATGTGTCA
>JAAYFR010000134.1 GCA_012728155.1 Bacteroidales bacterium
CCGTAGTTTCAATGGTGAAATGTTGTTGTAACGCATCGAATATCTTCTCGAGATGCCCACTACGGAGACGGGAAGGGGTTCCTCCGCCGAAGTAGATACTCTGCACCGATTCGTGGATCTCATCCTTTCTAATTCGGGCTTCGGTACAAAGTGCACCGACGAAAGCATCCATCTGCGTTTCGTCGGTTCCCGTATAAAAATCGCAATAGCTGCACCGGGTCTTGCAGAAAGGGATGTGGATATATATGCCCGCCACTTTCTTGCTCTTTTTTAGAGTTGCTACCGGGATTATTGCGCCTGCAGCATCTCTTTTACCCGCAATGGTTCGTCGGTTGTGATAAAGTCCACCTTCAGGTCAATGATCTTTTGGATGTCTTCCGGTTTGTTCACCGTCCACACGTTCACTTTTTGTCCCAGTGCATGTGCTTCCTTCACCCAATCGGGTTTCTTATACACTACATTATAATGATAATCAAATCCGCTCAGCTTCATCGTGTCAAGCACTTTGGGAGATAAATCCCCATTCAGGTAATAAACCGGAGCGTTGGGAGCAAGCTTCCTTGCCTGCTGTACGAAGTTGATTCCGAAGGCGATATACTCTACCCTCTCTTCCAAGCCGCGTTCACGTACCATATTGATTATTTTTTCAGCCAGTAGGTCTTCTCTTTCTTTCGCCCTGTGCGACTTAAATTCAACGATCAGTTTGATATGCTTGCATTTTTCAAATGCATCCAGATACTCTTCTGCTGTGGGTAACGGTTCACCATTGGCAAGCCTCACTTTTCGGAGTGTGGCAAAAGGAGTATCCTGAATAATTAATTTTTCGCCATCCAGTGTCACATCGGCATCGTGGTTCACCACCGGTACTCCATCTGAAGAGAGCCATATATCCACCTCAGAACCATATACCTGGATAGAGTCGGCTTTCATCAAAGAGGTGATGGAGTTTTGCGCTGAACCGTCAGTCTTCCAGAAGCCACGGTGTGCAATGACCTGTTGTGCCTGTATAGCAGTTGCGCCAAACATAAAAAATAGTAAAAGAAGAAAAAAGAGATTTCGTTTCATTTTGATTTTATTTTATTGGTAAATAATTTTTTTTAAAAGTACAACAATTGATCGAAATAGGAAAAAAAATGCAGATTTAATTGCAATAAATAGAGATTATATAGCTCCTTTCATCCCTTTTTCCCAATTTATTATTTACCTTTGAACTGAAAGTTTTGCTATTCCATAGGAAACGACCCGCATCAATTGTGTGAAATAGAAAATAAAAGTTTTAATCGTATGAAACGAGCATGACAACCATTTTACCCAAGATGATGATTATCGCGAGTTACATACACCTACAGGAAAAATGAAATAATCGTATGAAAATCCTAACCTCCGAGCAGATCCGGAAGATCGATGGTGAAACAATGTCAAGAGAGGGGATATCGTCTCTTGGTTTGATGAAGCGTGCCGCGGCAGCTTTCTATAATTTTTTCATTGAGAGATATAGCAACAAAAATAGAGTGGTGGTTATTTTTGCCGGCGTTGGGAATAATGGCGGCGATGCATTGGTAGTAGCTCGCCTGTTACACAATTCGGGTTATCCGGTAAGAGTTTACATGGTGGAGTTCAGCAACCGTTATACCGAAGAGTGCGCCCATAATATCCGCCGTGTGAAAGCCGAAAATATTTCTTATAAAAAAATCGTTCATAAGAGGGATATTCCTGATTTTGAACCATTCGATCTGGTGATCGACGGTATATTCGGTACGGGATTGACGAGGGAGGTGAGCGGGATAGCTGCCGAGGTGATTCACCGAATTAACAAGAGTGAGAAGGAGGTAATCAGTATTGATGTGCCGAGTGGTTTGTTTACTGACCGAAAGACAAAACTGGCGGTGAAAGCGACAGAAACGGTCACTTTTCAAATTCCTAAGTTGTCGCTCTACCTTCCCGAGAACGCCCCATTTATCGGAAAGGTACATATTGTAAATATAGGTCTACACGAAACAGCTATCGCTGAAGCGGAAACCCATATCTATATGACAGAAGCAAAGGATATTAAAAAGATGCTGAAGCCACTTTCCAAATTTGCCCATAAAGGAACTCAGGGGCATGCATTGATTATTGGAGGGAGCCTTGGCAAGTGCGGATCGCTCTTCCTGGCATCGAAAGCTGCTTTAAAAACCGGTTGTGGACTGGTTACCGCCTATCTTCCTCAATGTGGCGTTGCGGCGATGCAATCTTATTTTCCCGAAGCGATGGCGATGGGGGACAGGGGTGCCGACCATATCACCTCTATCGATTATAGTCTGACTCCCGATGCGGTAGGTATCGGCATGGGGATGGGGCAGCATGAGGAGACCGCACAGGCATTGTATCGCTTCTTGAGAAAGAACGTCGCTCCCTTGGTAGTGGATGCCGACGGATTGAATATCCTTTCCCTCCATCCTGAGTGGTTTACACTGCTGTCGGAAGGGACCATTCTCACTCCCCATCCGAAAGAGCTCCAACGGCTGATAGGTGAATGGCGCGACGATTATGACAAAATAGAGAAAACAAAGCTGTTTGCACAAAAATATGGGGTAATTGTGGTGATAAAAGGAGCCTATACGCTGATCATGGACGGGAAAGAGATATATCTGAACAGCAGTGGTACACCGGCATTGGCCACCGCGGGGAGCGGTGATGTGCTGACAGGAATGATTGGGAGCTTGCTGGCACAGGGTTATCCACCTTTAGAAGCCGCAAAGATAGGGGTCTTCCTGCATGGAATGAGTGCTGATATTACCGAAGATACGGTGCATCCTCGTAGCTTTGTAGCGTCGGATATCATTGAAAATATAGGGAATGCGTACAGGATAATAGAAAAAAAGAGCTGATCTGTTTGGGTTTCCCAAATTAATTATGTAATTTTGCACCTCAATTTGCCAATAGGCCAAAAAAGAGGCTGCGGAGTGTGGCCCGCCTCAGGCGTGTAACTTCAGGTTATTTTTATTATGTACGTCATTGTAGAGATTCAGGGTCAACAGTTTAAAGTTGAACAAGACCAGAAATTATTTGTCCACAGGATCAACGCCGATCAGGGTGCTGAGGTGGAATTCGAAAAAGTGATGCTCGTAGACAAGGATGGTGCCGTAACAGTAGGCGCACCGGTTATCGATGGAGCGAAAGTGGTAGTGGAAGTCCTTTCCCACGTGAAAGGCGACAAAGTCCTTGTCTTCAAGAAGAAAAGAAGGAAAGGCTACCGGAAGCTGAACGGTCACCGTCAACAGTTTTCGCAAGTGAGAGTAAAAGAGATTGTTGCTTAATCAGTTAAAATCAGAAGGAAATGGCACATAAGAAAGGTGTAGGTAGTTCCAAGAACGGCCGCGAATCGGAAAGTAAACGATTGGGCGTGAAAATATTCGGTGGTGAGATGGCGAAAGCCGGTAATATCCTGGTGCGTCAGCGCGGGACATCGCATCATGCCGGAGAGAATGTGGGTATTGGTAAGGACCATACCTTGTTTGCACTGGTAGACGGTGTGGGGGTTTTCCGTAAAAAGAGAAACAACCGCTCATTCGTATCGGTACAACCGCAAGTACAGGCAGAAGCTTAACAGCAATTGCCTTTGGTATCCCGGTAAGCGGGAGTTTGAACCATAAAATATAATTTTTTAGTTGATAAAAACAGCCTGCTTCCCAAAGTATGGTTGTTTTTATTTTTTGTATATCGCCATATGCAGTTGACTCCCGAGCAGAAACAGTTTATCTTGATGCATGAACGAGAAGAGGTGCTTGAAACGGCGCTACGTTACATGCGGAGCGATATGCCGTTGTTATTGGCACAAATTGCAGGGCGGCAAATGGCGGAAAAGAAAATCCCTTCGTGGTATGCGGCGAGAGAGATCATCTATCCTCCGCATCTCTCTCTGGAACAGTCGTCGTCGGAGCTGACCGCCCTTTATAAGGCTTCACTGGTTTTGGCAAATAGTGACAAGAAGCTCAATTTCGCATCAGACGAGCCGATTGACTCTAATCCGGTGAACCGGAAAAACAGCCACTTCGCCGATTTGACCGGAGGTATGGGAGTCGATTTCTCATTCATGTCGCCCCATTTCCGGAATGCGGCCTATGTGGAGCAGGATCAGAAATTATGCCGGATTGCGGAGCATAATTTCGGAGTATTGGGGTTGACAAATGTTTCGCTGCATTGTAGCGACGCGGAGAGTTTCTTGAAAGGGATATCTCTGCTCGATTTTATCTATCTCGATCCTTCACGGCGGGATGAAAGCGGGCGAAAACTGTTCAGGATAGAGGATTGCACGCCGGACCTGTCGAAGATAAAAACCTTATTGTTTGAAAGGAGTGATAACGTCATGGTGAAATATTCACCTATGTTTGATATCTCTCTGGCAGTGAATACCCTTGCTTGCGTGAGAGAAGTACATATTGTGTCAGTGGAAAATGAATGCAAGGAGCTGCTTTTCCTGTTATCGAAAAATGATGAGGCTGTTGAGAGTGCAACTGAGCCGTTGTTTGTGGCTGTAAACCTTAAGAAAGCAGGTGGAGAAGAGTGCTTTTCTTTTGCCATGGAGCAGGAGCAAAAAGCAACAATTCCCTTTGCCAATGAACCGGGGCATTATTTATATGAACCCAATGCATCCATCCTGAAAGCGGGTGCTTTTAAGTCGGTGGCAGTGCTTTATAATCTTCAAAAACTGCATATCAACAGCCATCTATATACTTCGGATAAACTTGTAAAGGATTTCCCCGGACGAATTTTTAAGGTGGAGACTTTCTTTATACCTAACAAAAAAAATATAAAAAGCTTTTCACAAGAAACGAAAAAAGCGAATATAACTGTCCGTAATTTCCCGATGACCGTCGCCGAAATCCGCCGTAAAACCGGATTACAGGATGGTGGTGATACCTACCTGTTTGCTACCACACTCTCCGATGAACGGAAAGTGTGGATCGTCTGCAGGAGAATGTTGTCCTGAATTTGTAACCGGTCGTATCTATTTCTATGTAGGACCTGGTATGGGAATGTCGATGTTATTCATGCACTTCACTGTTTGTTGGTTATAAGTCACTAATTAGTAATTGTTTTTTATCTTTGTAGTTGATTTATTATTTTATGCTATTGCTTTAATTGAATTTATTATGGAACGTATCGTACTGGAAGTAAGCGAAATTTCCGCGCGCAGATGGAATGCTTTGTCCCGCGAAGAGCAGGAAGGTCTTACCCGGTTGTTGGAAGATCTTGTTCTACAACTGATTGAGGATAATAGTTCCGCGGCAGAGTTTCCCAAAACTGTGAATGAATCTGAGACTGTCTATAAAACAACTCAGGAAAAACGTGAACAACGCATGAGGCAGGAAAGGATGAACGAACTTTTTGCCTTTTTGGAAAAACAGCGTCAAGAAGCCGAAAAAAGAGGATTTAGCGACGATTTTCTTCAAAATATCATGGATGAGTTAGCCAACCGGCAACTTTGGGAGATCATGAAAAAAGGCTCTAAAGAGGCAGCCGCTTCGGGATTAACTCAGGGGAAACTGAACGAATTGCTGGAACATGACGACTAAATACTGGGTATTTGACACCAATATTCTTTTCAGCGCTCTGATTAATGAGCACGGCATTCCTGCCCGTGCCTTGCAAAAAGCAAGAACGAAGGGGCGTATAGTGATAAGTTCTGCTGTTGCTTCAGAATACACGGAGGTTTTTAACCGTCCCAAGTTCAACAAATATATTCCAATAGAAATCCGTACTATATTTAATTGAAAATATTATTTCGAGAGCCTTGTTTGTGAATATCAAAGAAGTTATCCGCGCCTGCCGGGATCCAAAGGACGATATGTTTCTGGAACTTGCTGTAGCCTCCGGAGCATCCTGCATTGTTACGGGTGATAAGGCGCTGCTTGAACTCGATCCTTTCCGGGATATCCGCATTCTTTCGGCGGCTGATTTTATGACATTATTTTGATCAGTGACAATGTATTGAAACTATCTACGTCAGAAGGAAAAATTACTTATCGTCTGACGAAGCACAGAGTACATTGATAGCAACGGTGCGGATAAATGTGGTTTTGCCCGACATATTAGAACCTGTCAATAAAATCGATTTGTCTTCAATTTTTAACGAGTTAGGGTATACTTTCAAGTCAGCGACACAGTTGTATATCTACTTATTCGCCACTACACTCTTGTGCGGGCTGAGAGTCTACGTTGTTTGTAAAAGAATACCAGATAAACGCCTACCAGAATAAGTGGCTGGCAAGCCCTCTGTAACCCGTGAATTTGAATGTGCCGCCTTCCCACGAAAACGGTAGGAACATTTCAAGGGGATGTTTCAGATAATATTCCGGCTGATAGAACAGACAGTGCCCTAAACGCGCACCCGCCACGATACCCACAAAGCAATATAATGCCAGTCTTGCATAGTCGTCGTCCGATAATCCTTCTTTCTTAAAGATTTTCTTTACGATCCATGCACTGAGTATCAGTCCGCCGACGAATAATATATTATAGTATCCCAAGGTAAAACCGTTGGTATGTATGATATTGGGATCAACATCCCAGTTAATATAAAGCAGTGGGTTCATTCTTCTTTCAGTTCTTTGATTTCATTGAGACTGGCCACAATGGCTGCATGTGTTTTTTTGTAATTTTTTATGGAATACCATACAATAAGTATAAGCAATAAAAACATGCAAACTAAAAACATCCACAGTGAGAAGGTGACATTCTCTTCTGCATAGGATAGCACTGCCAGTGTGAAAAGAACAGGCATAAAAATATATATCAATACACAGTATTCCCGTTTTACTAGGATCCGGTATTTATTAAAATGATAAATGGTAGCACTTATCTCTTTTGAGAAATCAATTTTAGAAAGTGTATAGATTTTACAGATTCCCCAAATAATGGAAAGGGTACATAGTATGCCGGAGGTAATTATCAATACATTCCAGAAAAATAGCATTTTGTCTTGGTTCTTTTCAATGGAGAAAGCAATAAACGGGATAATCAGGAACACAATTATTGTACCGATAATTTCCAGTCCCAATATTCTGTTGATTGACTTTTCCGTTTTCCCTTGTACCATCTTTAAAATGATAGTTTCGTTCAGCGAATTGTTTTCTTTCAACCGTTTATCGAGTGCAGCCCAACTGTTTTTTAATTCTTCTAATTCCATCATTTCTGTTTTTAAAGGTTCGACATTTCTTTGAGTTTCTCCTTTGCACGTTTCAGTTTTGTGGCCACATTACTTAACGTCAAGCCGGTAATATCGGCGATTTCCTGATAGGATTTTTCTTCGAGATAGAGAAGCACGACAATCTTTTCAAGTGTTTTCAGGCGGTTTATCATCCGGTACATCTCGCAGATATCTTCGTCTAAGCTGTTGTCTTGCTCGATAAGCCAATCGGAGAGTTCTTCAACCGGATAATCGCTTTTCGGATGTCTTTTCGCTTTACGCATGCCCGAAATGCAGGTGTTCAACGCAACCCGGTAAATCCATGTGCCGGGAGAGCTGTCGTTCCTGAATTTCGGAAGACCGCGCCACAGGTTGCAAACCACCTCCTGGTAGAGATCAGCAAGGGTATAAGTGTCCGACACATAGAGAGAACAGACTTTATAGATGATCCGTTCGTTCTCCCGGATCAATTTTACAAAGTCTTGTTCGCTGGTGCTATTGGTCATTATCTTGTTTTTCTCTATTAGACGCATAAAAGGCAAAAAAATGACAAAAATCAGAGGATATACTGATTTTCTCTTTATTTATTGAAAATCTTTTAATAGCAAGGTCAATTGCTTCAAAAGGTCGGGCAGGCGGTATTCAATAGTGTTCCATACGATGCTTTGATTGATTCCAAAGTAATCATGTATGATAAAGTTTCGGAAATCTTTAATGATGCGCCATTCTACCTGTGGATGTAGAGATTTGAATTCTGACGGGACTCTTGAGGCTGCTTCGCCGATAATCTCGAAGTTTCTTTCTACTGCATGCCTTGTTTTCGCATCCGCTTCATATTCGTCCAAACGTAATCCATTGGTAAACTCCAAAATATAACGAATGGATTCGATCATATCTTCCAACAGTAATGACAGTTCTCGCTCAGACATGGATGAGATTTTTTTCTACAAAAGGTAAATATTTAGGCTGTACGCCCTTTCGTGATACCAGATCTATTTTTGTGTTGAAAGTATCTTCCAATACATGGGCTATCCTGATATAATCAAATCCGTCGATGCGATCGTTAAAGTCTACGAGGATATCAATATCGCTATCTTCGTTATAATCGCCGCGTGCATAAGAACCGAACAATCCCAATTCGGAAATGGGATATTTCTTTTCCAATTCTCCTTTTTTTATTTTCAGGATATGGAGTATTTCGTCCGTTGTGTACATACTGCAAAGTTATTCAAATAACATTGTTGCTAAATCCTTTACAAAATTAGGTGAAAAACATTAGTTTTCCAAACTGACAAACTGAAAAATACAGTGCGCTTTTAAGTCAGTTTAATTTTAATTTTGAAGTGGTGTCATTGCTAATAAGGGTCAGGCTTTTATGTAGCTCTTGTAGATAGAAAAAGAATAAAATAGCTATTCCACAAGTGATAGATGCATCGGCAATATTGAATACGGCACCGAAAAATGTAAAGCTATTTCCCCCTAAATGAGGTATCCAGCCGGGCCAGTTAAATTCAAAAAACGGGAAATAGAACATATCGACGACTTGCCCATGCATCCAGGAGCTATATCCATCTCCTATAGGAACAAACGAGGCTACATGATAAGGTGTACTCTCACTAAAAATAGTACCATAAAAAATACTGTCAATAATATTTCCCCAGGCACCTGCCAATATGAGTGAAAGAGAAACAATAAAACCTAGTTTGTAGTCGTGTTTAATGATGAGAGCGATATACCACACTATCAAACTGACAAAAACGAGGCGGGAGATGGTCTGGATTATTTTAGGCATTACTTTTATCCCAAAAGCCATACCGTTATTTTCGACAAAATGGATGTAAAACCAATCTGTAATATGCATACTTTCACCATAATGCATATTTTTTTTTACTAAAATCTTCACAGTTTGGTCAAGGATTAAAATTGCCAATACAATGAAAATTGAAAGTTGTCCTTTGGAAATAATGCGTTTCATGAGTTAGTTTATAAAATATGTAATATAGTTTTGCAGTTTGTTAAAATGATAGTTATAAACTCTTTACTTTATCGTAAGCATGCACCTCTATCTCGTTTTGTATTTCGGCCAATTGTTCAGACTTCATATAGGCTGTGCCGTTTTCTATTACGGTAAGTGTGCCTGCAATCTTTATCAAATGATCCAAATCGTGGGAAGAAATAAAAATTAAAGTGTCCTGTTTCTTTAATTCCTGTAACAGTTCCGAGAGATAAGCCGATGACAAAATATCAAGCCCGTTGAATGGTTCATCCAAAAGTAACATGTCATTCTGTTGTAACAACAGCGCGAGTAGATGCAGTTTCTTGAGCATTCCCGTTGAATACTCGTCGGCAAACTTATGCAGAGGCAATTCAAAGAGGCCATTCAACTGGTTCAACTTCTGTGTATCTTCTCTACAGTTCTTTGCCGAAAGAGAAAAACGGATAAACTCAAGAGCTGTAATACGGGGGAAGATATAGGGATTGGCCGTCAACAGCCCTATTGTTTTGATATTTTTCCGGTTAATTTTTCCCTGATATGGAATATAACCCGCTATGCAATTCAATAAAGTGCTTTTCCCGGCACCGTTAGGGCCAATAATTCCATTGATGACACCTGACCGGTAATGGAGGTTTACCTTCTCCAGAACCGGCGTTTTGGCGTACGACTTATGGAGTGATTCTATGATGAGTTCTTTCATTTGATCTTTTATTTTATCCTTTTCGTTGTGTGAGAAAGACTTCCATGCTTGTTTTATCTGCTGATATGATTGAGCGAATATTTTTCAGGAAAATAAAATACAATACCACTGTATAAACCGGCACAATAACAAGACCGTAAAGCGTAATGCTCAATGCCAGTTGAAACATCAATCCGCAGAAAAAGATCACCCCGGCCAGTAAAGCGGAAGGATAGAATGCGTACTTTGTCCAGAGCAACTGTACATTCAACAGAAGAATAGCCGGAAAGAATAAAAGTGTAACCATCCTTTCGACCGGAAAAAGAATACATAATGCCACCACCAACGGGAGCAGGTAGAGAGACGTGTTATAAAGCGTCTCCGAAAGAGTTCTCTTGACAAAATGTTTTGTGCTTATATACATCCGTACAAAATCAATTTCTTCTGTTTCTATTATAGTGGCCAAAAATGCGATCAATGATCCTCCTGCCATGGCAACTATTCCTAAATTATAGTTGTCATGTAAATAGGCCATTACAATGGATATGACTATCAAAATCCAAATGACAGGTAAAAGATGTCGCTGTTGGGCATGCCACAAGTAACTGCTTTTCATGAAAAAGGGAGACGACAGGACTGGCCTGATTTTTATGGCATGTCGCGCCGGCAGGTCAAGTGAAGAATAGACGAAAGAGACCATAACAGCTGTTACCCATAAATACCCGTTCGCCAATATAAATGGCAGGGAAAGGAGAAAACAATCTGTAAAAACAGACAATGGGTATAGTTTCGGGTACTGTTTCAGGAATAACCGCTTATCCATCCTGTAGTGTATCCGGCTGCAAAAGAAAAACTGAATAATGATTGCTCCGACGATCGATTGCCACGTTACAGGAATATCAATTTTTATAAAACATATCCCAGCAGGATTGCGATTGCCGATAGGAGAAAAACATAAGGAAACGGAACCTGCGTAAGGAATCGCTTACAGATTATCCATTTTAGCTTTAATATGAGTATTAGTTGTGTCAATTATAAATTATGAATTATGATTGTAATAACCGGGCTATATTTTTTGCATCATTGATAAGTTCGTCGGGATAACCATTTAATTCGAGAATACTTATTGCATTACGGGTTGTGAGAATTCCCTTCTTGATTTTATAGTCGAAGTATATCTCATTGTCATGAACCGTTTCAGTAAAATGATACAGCTGAATTGCTAGACGCAATATGACCGGAAAAATGGCAAAATCTGTTTTGAGAATATATTCTTTAGGAATATGATTGACCCTAAATTCACATATACTTGTCACTAACATCTTTTTCTATTTGGTATGGCAGAGACTATTTTTTTATTAACTTTTCAATAGTTTTTATGAAAAGAGCAGCCTGTTGATATAATTCATCCACTGTTTCACGATCGAAATAAATGAATCGGCATAGTCACTTGCTTGTCTGTTTTCAAATAAGTCGAAGTAAAACTTGTTCATTTCTATGGATAACTTCTCCGTTTTGGTAAAATTCATACCAAGCATACTGCGAACGCCGGAGTGTGTTTTCGCTTCAATATTATAACTTATAAGTAGTGCCGAAACAGCGTAATAGCAGGCGTAATACAGACGATTCACGGCTGTGTTCCATAATTTGTTTTCCATTAATATTGGTAATTCTGCAAGGGTTTTATGAGCATTCTCTAAACGGTGAGCGACAATTGCCTGACGGATTGCTTGGTTCATAGTAAAATCCCCTCCTTCATTACATTCCGGTAGAAAGGTGTGATAGACATCTGCTCTTCCCATACTTGCTTCGAGAATACTTTCGGACTAATCATTATCCCGGTATCCAATTCCACATCATAAAGAGGAAATGTGATTGTTTGCCTGTCTTGCAGGCTGATTTTCTCCTTATCGACCAGTATTAGCACATCTATATCACTGTCTGGCCGGGCGTCCCCACGCGCTTCACTACCAAAGAGAATAGCTGTTGCATCCGGTGCAACCCGACGCAGGATCTCTTGGATAGTTTTAATTATTTCCGGATGTCGCATCGTATTGCTTTTTATCTATTATTCTAACTCTACAAATATAATACCCGGTAAGCGATTTTACCAAATCTTTGAAGAAAAATATTATTTGCTCATTAGTAAATAGATATAAAATAAGAACTTCAAAACAATCTCTTATTGATGCCTTTCGACCAGTATCGCTTCAATATCCTCTAATTTCAGTTTTTTGGTTTTTAGCAAGATAAGGAAGTGATAGAGCAGGTCGGCGGCTTCGTTCTTGAACAGGTCGATATTGTCGTCCTTTGCTTCGATCACCAGCTCGACGGCCTCTTCTCCCACTTTTTGCGCTACCTTATTCACACCGCGGCTGAACAGCTTAGATGTATAGGAGCCTTCAGGATTTTCGGTAATCCGTTTCTCGATCACATTTTCCAGTTCATACAAGAACCCTTTGGATTGCTTATCGCCGAAGCAGGAGGTGGAGCCGGTATGGCAGGTAGGTCCCTGCGGATAAGCTTTGATCAGGATAGTATCATTGTCGCAATCGGGGAGTATCTCATCCACGATCAGCCAGTTGCCTGATGTTTCTCCTTTTGTCCAGAGGCGGTTTTTACTTCTGCTTAAGAAGGTTACTTTTCCCTCTTTCCGGGTTTTTTCAAACGCTTCTTCGTTCATAAAGCCTACCATCAATACCTGTAGGCTGAGTGTGTCTTGAATGACGGCAGGTACTAATCCTCCCGATTTTGAAAAATCAATATTCATCGTATGGGTATGTTTTGGGTTTTTAAATAATCTTTGAGTGTGGGGATAGAAATTTCCCCGAAATGAAAAATGCTGGCAGCCAATGCCGCACTTGCTTTTGTCTGTGTGAATAGTTCTGAGAAGTGTGCCGTTGTGCCGGCACCTCCGGATGCGATCACCGGAATGCTGACCGCTTCACTGACTGCTGCAGTGATATCGATGGCAAAACCATTTTTGGTACCGTCGTTATTCATAGAGGTAAGCAGGATCTCTCCCGCACCACGTCGTTCACCTTCCTTGGCCCAGTCGACAGTGCGGAGATCGGTCGCAGTTTTACCGCCATGGGTATAGACAATCCATTCGTTATTTTGGAAATTGGTGTCGATAGCCAATACCACACACTGGCTACCGAACTGTCCTGCAATTTCGGTGATCAGTTCGGGTCGCTTGACTGCCGCGGAATTGAGGCTGACTTTGTCGGCTCCCGCTTGTATAATGGCGCGTGCATCATCTAATGAATGGATACCACCTCCCACGGTAAACGGGATATTGATCTCTTGTGCGACGCGGGTGACCAGTTCCGTCAGTGTTTTACGACCCTCAATGGTAGCGGTGATATCCAGGAAGACCAATTCATCGGCACCTTCCTCTACATAACGCTTAGCGAGTTCCACCGCATCACCGGCGTCGCGGATATCCACGAAATTGACTCCTTTTACTGTACGGCCGTCCCTGATATCAAGACAGGGGATAATTCTTTTTTTCAACATTTTCCTTCTTTTTTTATGGGTTTGATGGATCCAGTTTGTATTTATAGATTGAATGAGATTGAATGCAGGCATTCAGACACCTAAACATCTAAACACCTAAGCTGCCAAACACTTAAAACATTTCTAATCAATAAACTCTTTTAGTTGAGTCAACGTGATCTTTCCTTCATAGAACGCTTTCCCGATAATAGCACCGTCACAACCGAGTTGTTGCAAGCTGGCCAGATCATCCATAGACGAAACGCCACCGCTGGCAATTAGTTTTACACCGGTTTCTTCAATGATCTCCCGGTATAATTCGTTGGAGGTGCCTTGCAGCATGCCATCTTTCTGTATATCGGTACAGATAACGTAAATAACTCCTCGCTTTGCGTAATCTGAAATAAAATCGACCACGTCCAGTTCCGATTGTTGTATCCAGCCGTGGGTGGCTATTTTACGATTATTGCTGTCGGCGCCGAGAATGATCTTTTCCGAACCATACCTGTCGAGCCATTGTTGGAAGATATCGGGTTGTTGTACCGCAATACTCCCGCCTGTAATCTGTGCCGCTCCATTCTCAAAAGCAATGCGGATATCATCATCCGATTTGATACCACCGCCAAAGTCCACTTTCAATGAAGTTTTTGAGGTGATACCATGTAAAATCTTGTGGTTGACAATATGGTTGGAACGGGCACCGTCGAGGTCGACAAGATGGAGGTATTGTATACCGTTCGCCTCAAACTCTTTGGCTACTTCAATCGGATCGTCATTATAGATTTTCTGTGTATTGTAATCGCCTTTGGTAAGACGTACGCATTTACCGTCGATAATATCTATGGCAGGAATTATTCTCATCATTATAATTCTAAAAAAACTTCAATATCCTTTTATCGTTGAATCATCACTACTTTCCGATAAATCGGGACAAGTTATCGGGATCATCACATCAATTCAAATGGTTCCTTTCGTGCTGGGAATGCCTTCTGTCCCGTCTCGCTTCACCGCCATCTTTATTGCCCGTGCAAAGGCTTTGAAGATGGATTCGATCTTGTGGTGTTCATTGTCGCCTTCTGCTTTGATATTGAGATTGCACCGGGCATTATCGCTAAACGATTTGAAGAAATGCATACACATTTCAGTAGGGAGATCGCCGACAAATTCGCGATTAAATTCAGCTTCCCATACTAACCAGGGACGTCCGCCGAAATCGATGGCTACTTGTGCCAGACAATCGTCCATCGGCAGCAGGAAACCATACCGTTCCACTCCTTTTTTCTTGCCCAACGCTTGCACAAAAGCTTCTCCGAGCGCGATCCCGGTATCTTCTATCGTATGATGTTCATCCACCTGCAGATCGCCATCCATATGAATGGTGAGATCCATATTGCCGTGGCGGGAAATTTGGTGGAGCATATGGTCGAAAAACCCGACGCCGGTAGAGATATCACTTTTTCCACTTCCGTCGAGATTCACCTCTACGAAGATATCTGTCTCGGAAGTCTTTCTGTGTACTACTCCTTTACGTGGTTCATCTTTCAGATACTGATAGATCTCTCCCCAATCAGTAGTGCACAAGGTGGCCGAAGGATGTGGGTTATTACTCAATAGAATAGATTTACAATTCATATTTTCAGCCAGTTGCACGTCTGTGATTCGATCTCCTATCACATAGGAATTTTCCAGATCATATCCTCCTTTAAGGTAGTGGGTAAGCATACCGGTACCCGGCTTCCGGGTAGGCAAATTCTCATGGGGAAAGGAGCGGTCGATCAGTATTTCACTGAAATGTACTCCTTCATTTTCAAAAGCCTTGATCACTTTCTGCTGCGTCGGCCAGAAGGTCTCTTCAGGGAATGAGGAGGTACCCAGTCCATCCTGATTGGTCACCATCACCAGTTCATATTCCAGTTCGCCTGCGATACGGGAGAGGTTCCGGAATACCTTCGGATAGAACTCCAGTTTCTCCAGGCTGTCAATCTGCTCATCTTCGGGCTCTATGATCAATGTCCCGTCACGGTCTATAAATAATACTTTTTTCATTTTTCTACTTTTTTCAATTCATCCAATAATTTCCGGTTCTCTTCCGGCGTACCGACGGTGATACGGAGGCAATTTCTCACCACACTGTTGCGGTTCCTGACAATCACCTTTTTATCAACCAGATATTGATAGATCTTGTTCGCATCAGTCACTTCTACCAACAGGAAGTTGGCGTCGGAAGGATATAGATGATGTACAATGGGCAAATCTTTCAACTCTCTTTCCAGCAATGAGCGTTGCTCCAGGATGATAGAGAGCTCCCGTTCGAATTCTGCAGGATGAGAGAGCGCTTTAAGCGCTTCTTCCTGATTCAGCGCGCTTACGTTGTAAGGAGGTTTTGTCTTGTCCATGAACGCAATAATAGGACTGCTTGCATAAGCGACGCCTACCCGTGCCCCTGCCAGTCCCCATGCTTTACTGAAGGTTTGCATCACAACCAGGTTGGGGTACTCTTTTAACTTTTTGAGAAAACTATCACCAGCACTAAAATCAATATAATCTTCATCCACTACCACAATTCCCCGGAATTCCCGGAGCAGCCGCTCTACATTTTGCAGGCTGTTGCCTGTAGGATTATTGGGTGAGCAGACGAAGATACATTGCGCATCGAAGGATAATATCTTATCTATATCCAATTGGAATTGGTCATTGAGTGGCACCCGGATCACCTCCACGTTGTTGATATTGGCCGACACCTCATACATGCCGTAGGTGGGGGGGCAAATGATCACCCGGTCCCGTTGCGGCTCACAAAAGATACGGTATATCAGGTCGATTACTTCGTCGCTTCCGTTTCCGATAAAGATACTTTCTACCGGGATTTGCTTCCTTTCGGAGAGGGCTTTTTTCAACAGGCGCTGGTGAGGATCGGGGTAGCGATTCCTTTCTCCGAAAGGATTTTCATTGGCATCAAGGAAGATACCCTCATCACCCGTAAATTCATCGCGCGCGCTGGAATAGGGGTGTAACGCCAGGATATTGGGGCGCACCAATGTTTCCAAATCAAAATTCTTCATTTTCGTCTTCTTGTTGTCCTGTTTGAAGTAACCCGTCGTTTCCTTCCGTTTGTGTATAACCAGCCGTAGCGATTTGTCTTGCCTTTATTGCTCCCAAACGGAGGGTCATGGCGTTCTTGTGTGCGATAAGTTGTTCTTCTTCGGCCATGATCTCCACCGCGTTACCAATGCTGATCACTCCTTCTTCGCTCAATTGCTGGAAAGTGATCTTCTTGACGAAGCTGTCAAGTGATACACCGCTATAAGCGGCAGCATGTCCGCTTGTGGGGAGGGTGTGGTTAGTGCCACTGGCGTAATCACCCGCACTTTCACAACTGTAATGTCCCAGAAATACCGAGCCGGCAGTAGTGACTTCCCGGCTCAACAGTGCCGGATTCCCGGTGGCAAGGATAAGATGTTCCGGAGCGTAGAAATTACTGAAATCCATACATTCGTCCAGATCATCGAAGAAGATTGCCTTGCTGTTTTTGAGCGCCTGTGCCGCAATCTCTTTCCGGGGCAGGCTTTCTAATTGAAGATCCAGCTCTTTATTGACCGCTTTGATCACTTTTTTATTGTCGGAGAGCAGGATTACCTGGCTGTCGGGTCCGTGTTCGGCTTGCGACAGCAGATCCGCTGCCACAAATACCGGGTTGGAAGTATCGTCGGCAATTACCAGCAATTCGCTTGGTCCTGCCGGCATATCGATAGCGGTACCGTAATACTGGGCCGATCGTTTGGCTGCCATCACGTACTGGTTTCCCGGGCCGAATATCTTGTCTACCTTGGGAATAGATTCCGTACCGAATGTCATTGCTCCGATGGCCTGGATCCCTCCCACGGCAAATATCCTCGTCACGCCTGTCAGGTCGGCGGCGTAGAGGATGGCAGGGTCTATCTTTCCTTCTTCGTTGGGGGGCGTACACAATATGATTTCACTGCATCCGGCAATTTTAGCCGGTACTGCCAGCATCAGTACGGTGGAAAAGAGTGGAGCGGTACCGCCCGGTATGTAGATGCCTACCCGTGTGATAGGACGGGATTCGCGCCAGCAGACCACGCCCGGAGCAGTCTCTACCTTGCGTATTTCTTCTTGTTGCGAACGATGAAAGGTTTCTATGTTCTTTCGTGCCAGTTCAATGGCATGCTTAAGCCGTTCGGATACCAGTTCTGCTGCCTGTTCAATGGTCTCCCGATCCACTTCCAGACTCTCCTGGGTAGGCCAGTCGAATTGGCGGCTATAAGTAAGTACTGCTTTGTCGCCTTTGCGGTGAATATTGTAGAATATTTTTTCCACCGTATTCATCAATTTCTGCTGCCTGATCATGGGGCGTTCGGCAAGTTTCTTCCTTTTGCTTTGTGAAGGATTTGATATCGTTTTCATCTTAATTGATTGGTTGATTTACTGATCTGTTGATTTGATGATTAATCTGCACATCAACACATCAT
Source organism: Bacteroidales bacterium (assembly GCA_012728155.1). Lineage (GTDB taxonomy): Bacteria > Bacteroidota > Bacteroidia > Bacteroidales > Dysgonomonadaceae > Proteiniphilum. The sequence continues at coordinate 17,835 of JAAYFR010000134.1, forward strand.
CGAATTATCACATCAAAGAATCATCTTCTCAATGGGAATCACCAGAATCCCTTCGGCGCCTAAGCGTTTCAGTTCATCTATGATCTCCCAGAAATCATCGTCGTGAATTACCGAGTGGACACTGCTCCAACCCTTGTCGGCTAACGGAAGGATACTGGGAGCGCGCATACCGGGCAGCAGTCTTACAATTTCGGGTATAACCTCATTTGGCGCATTGAGTAACACATATTTTTTGGCACGGCCGTTTTTATAAGCTTTTATACGGAATAACAACTGTTCCAGCAGTTCGGTTTTGGCGATTGACAGATTTTTGTTGCCAATAAGTACTGCTTCACTCTTGATGATGGCTTCAGCTTCTTTCAGCCCGTTCATGATAAGCGTGCTTCCGGTGCTTACAATATCGAAGATGGCTTCCGCCAAACCAATCCCTGTAGCTATTTCCACACTTCCACCCAGCTCCTCGATCTTTACGGTGATCCCTTTTTCCCGGAAAAAGTTTTTCAGGATTTTAGGATAGCTGGTTGCTATTCGCTTGCCGTTAAAATAACTGAGTCCTGTATAAACCTCATCTTTCGGAATGGCAAGCGAGAGGCGGCAGTTACCAAACCCCAGTTTTTCGATCTCCACCACATCCTTTTCTTTTTCCCATACTTCGTTTTGACCCAGGATGCCGATATCGGCTACACCCTGTTCCACATACTGGGGAATATCGTCGTCGCGCAGAAACAGGATTTCCATGGGAAAGTTACGTGCTTCGGTTTTCAGCTTGCGGTCGCCGTTGGAGACATTGATACCGCATTCGGTAAGCAGGTCGAGGGACTTTTCACTTAATCGTCCGCTCTTTTGAATAGCGATTTTAATTTTTTCCATTTTTTATTCATTTTGTGCAATCCTGCCGGGTGTAACCGGATAGGATGTTAAACGAAAAACCCGCCTGAGTTTATTCAGACGGGTCTATGCATATATGCTCTTTATGTTCCTACATATCAACCTCAACTCGCCTGATTGCAAGTATGAAAATGATGATGATGGAACAGGTTTGCTTTCATTTTTATTATTTTGATACCGCAAAGATAATGAAATTATTTAAAACAAGCCATAAAAAGAATTTTTTTTGTTTTTTTTCGATACCACTGATTTTCTTATTTTCATAGATAATTTTTACTTTTTTGATGATATTTTGGATTGGTTGTTTTTGGTAATACAAAACAAAATCCGAAAGCTATCCGGATGTGTCAGAGTAGATGATGCGGATATATGGGATGGAAACTTAACAAAAGATTTAAACAAGCATATCATCCAGATAACATATAATGAATTAAAAGTTGACCAGTCCGAATGGGGTGATCCGACGGGAAGGTTTTATCATAATTACTCAAATCCTCAAAAAAGGGAGAAAAGTGACGCGGGTTGTCTGGTGATGGCAATTTTTCGTGTATATTTGTAGCATATAAGATGCGCCATAGGTAAGCTCAAACAGGTTTGGCTTATCATTCGGCTTTTATTATATTTGCACCCGATGAAAGAAAAACTGTTTATATCTCTTCTGGCGTCTATTTTCTGCGTGACGGTTGTCTATCCGCAGGCGCGTATCATCCTGCCCGATTCATCACAAATCACAACGAATCCCGACTCGCTGGATCTTCTTCCCAAGCGGATAGCCCGGGATGTTGATCTCGAAAATGATTCGATATCGGTGACCGGTAGGTCGCATCTCGATCACCTGTTGAATGATCATGGGGCGGAAGCCGATTCACTTCGCCGGCTGGCACGGATGACCCTCTGGAAAATCGACGCGCGTACCGGTAACCGCCTTCCTGCCCCCTCGGATACATTGCTCCATAACTACCAACAGAGTGTGCTTCCCGACGGACAATCGGTGGCGCTGGGATTTCTGGCACCGCTGGGATCGCCGGCATTCTCAAAAATATTTGTCGACAGGCCGGAGACCGAACATTTTATTTTCAACAATGCCTATTATCTCTATCTGAAAGATCCTGAAAAGGTGTTGTTTGCCAATACGCGTGTGCCGTATTCCCGGTTGAGTTATAACCGGACCCTTCCTAAACTCACCAGGGAAGAGCGTCTTGAAGCACGGTTTACCACAAATTTTGGGAAAAAATTAAACGTGGGACTGGATGTTGATTTGATCAATACGCGCGGTTATTATAACTCGCAAGCGGTAAAACACAATAACTTTTCTCTCTTTGGAAATTATCTTTCCGAAAGGATTGAAGCGCATGCATTCATGAATCTTGGATCAGTGGTCAATGCAGAAAATGGAGGAATTACAGATGAGCGTTTTGTTACTTATCCCGACTCCATCCAACAGAGTTTCACCTCGAGGGATATTCCGGTTAAATTCACCAATACATGGAATTCGTTGCGCAATAACCGCTTCTTCGTCTCCGGAAGATACAATCTGGGATATAGGGATATTCCGTCCGACTCATTACATAAGGGGCAGGGAGAGTTTGTCCCCGTGGCAAGTGTGGGTTTCTCGTCGCAATACACCCAGCAGCACCGGCGATTCCTGTCGTATGATACCGCTTATGTAAATGTGGGTGGTGTGGATATGCAGCGGATCGACCAATTTTATCCCAATCGGTTTTATGAGGGGGCGGTGGATGAC